>CACZPI010000059.1 GCA_902783005.1 uncultured Ruminococcus sp.
CGGATAAAAGGACTTGAACCTTCACCGGGTTGCCCCGACTAGCACCTGAAGCTAGCGCGTCTGCCAATTCCGCCATATCCGCATATGAACTTGATTGTTGAGCCGTTGACTGACTCAACAGCATTAATTATAGCACATCTCTGCATGTTTGTCAAGCATTTTTTGAAATTTTTTCTTGATTTTGATTTTTTTCTGAAAACCACTGGAAATTGTTGCGCAATTGTGCTATAATAAATACTGTATTTTCTATCATAAGGATGTGAAGCTATGGCAGCTTATCTGGATCATGCTGCAACAACCAAGCCCGCTGAATGCGTCATTCAAGCAATCACGGACTGCCTGACAAATCATTACGGAAATCCATCCTCGCTGCATAGGGTGGGTCTGGATGCGGAACTGCAAATGAACCGCGCTCGCGCGATCATCGCTGAAGCCATCGGCGCCGATGCCAAGGAGATCCTGTTCACCTCCGGTGCAACGGAAAGCAGCAATCTTGCCATCCGTGGAGCCTGTGCGGCATACGGTAAACGCCGGAAGCATATTATCACCTCTGCGGTTGAGCATGCAAGCGTCCGCAGTACAATTGATGCACTGGAGGAAGAGGGGTTTCAGGTTACAAGAATCCTGCCGGATGCAAACGGTGTTTTTCATGCTGAGGATTTTATTTGTGCCGTTACAGAGGATACCTGCCTTGTCAGCATGATGCTGGCAGAGAATGAAACCGGACGGATCCTTCCGGTTCAGGATGTATTCCGCAGGATCAAGAAGAAGCATCCCTATGTGATCCTGCACTGTGATGCCGTACAGGCATTTATGAAGCTGCCGGTAGATGTACGGGATATGCCTGCCGATCTGATGAGTCTGAGCGCTCACAAGATCCACGGTCCCAAGGGCGTTGGTGCTTTGTATATCAGAAAAGGCACCCGCCTGATTCCGAGAACCACAGGAGGACATCAGGAGCAGGGAATCCGACCCGGAACGGAAGCCGTACCGCTGATTTGCGGCTTTGGTGCAGCAGTGCAGTGGATGAAGCCTACCGTTACGCAGCGCCGTGCGCATGTGACTGCATTGCACGAAAAGCTGCTCGCATCGCTGTCATCCATGGAGGATATCCGGATCAACAGTGATCCGGAGGGCTCCCCCTACATTGTCAATTTCTCGGTCAAGGGCATCCGCTCGGAGATCATGCTGCATTTCCTGGAAGAGCGTGAGATTTATGTTTCCAGCGGCTCGGCATGCTCCAAGGGCGCCCGAAGCGGCGTTCTTTCCGCCTATGGAATTCCGGACAATCTGGCAGATTGTGCCATCCGTGTCAGCTTCTCCGGAGAAACAACTGAGGAAGAACTGAACATGCTTGTACAGGCTGTAAAGGACGGCCAGTCCACCTTGATCCACAAACACTAAAGGAGTGCATTATGAAGGAAGTCATTTTAGTAAAATACGGCGAAATGGCGCTGAAAGGCCTGAACAAAGGCAGCTTTGAGGATATTCTGATCAAGCAGATCAAATACAGACTGCGTCCGCTTGGCCGATTCGGCTACCAGGCGGCACAATCCACGATTTACATTGAACCGCTTGAAGAAACGATCCGCCTTGAAGATGTGATCGACCGTTTGCAAAAGGTATTCGGTATCGCCACGATCTGCCGCGCCGCAGTATGTGAGAAGGATTTCAATGATATTCGCGAAAAGGCTGTTTCCTACCTGCAGGAGACCTTTGAGGATATCCGTACATTCAAGGTTGAGGCAAAGCGTGCGGACAAGCATTTCCCGATGAAGTCCCCGGAGATCTGCCGTGAGCTCGGAGGCATTCTGAATGAAGCGTTCCCGGATGTCTCTGTGGATGTACATGACCCGGAAGTCACCGTCATGGTGGACATCCGTGATACCAATGCCTATGTCTATGCAGGAAAGCTCCGCGGTGCAGGCGGTCTTCCTCTCGGATGCAGCGGCAAGGCAATGCTGTTGCTCTCCGGCGGTATTGACAGCCCTGTAGCCGGCTACATGATGGCCAAGCGCGGTGTGTCTGTAACTGCCATTCATTTTGTCAGCCCGCCTTACACCTCCGACCGCGCTCGCCTGAAGGTCGAGGAGCTTGCACAGAAAATGACAGAATACTGCGGCGACATCAAGTTCTTCTGTGTTCCCTTCACGGAGATTCAGGAAGAACTCAAACGCCGCTGCCCGGAGGAATATTTCACGATTCTGATGCGCCGGCTGATGATGCTGATTGCGCAGGAGATCGCAAAGCAGGAAGAATGCTCTGCATTGATTACCGGTGAGAGCATCGGTCAGGTAGCAAGCCAGACAATGCAGGCGATGGTTTGCACTGATGCGGTCTGCCGTATCCCGGTATTCCGCCCCTGTGTCGGACTGGATAAGACGGAAATCATCGAGATTGCAAGAAAGATCGACACATTTGATATTTCAATCCAGCCTTATGAGGATTGCTGCACCGTATTCACACCCCGCCACCCGAAGATCCGTCCGCGCCTTGATCAGATTGAGCAGGCGCAGGAGAACGGCCATTTTGAAGAGATGATCCAGCGTGCAGTAGAAGGCACCGAATCCAAGCTCTTCCGTGTGATACGGTAACATTTCCCGCAAATTTCCTGGAAAAGCACGCCATCATTTTTGTGCATGTTGTCAATTATCGGCAGTTAGAATATAGCTATGTTGTTGAAATCCGGGATTATCCCGGCATTCAGATTGACAAATCAAAGCGGGATGTTGTATAATAATAAGAGTATCAAGCAACTGACATTTTCACGAAATGCAAATGAATTGCAAAGCCGCTGACAGGCTTTGCCGCATTGAACGGAAAGTGACTGGGAGGAACCTGCATGAGTCAGACACCCGAAGAACCACGGAATCCGCAGAACGCTTCTACCCCTGCATTTTCCGATGAAGAGCTCGACGCGATCATTGCTTCGTCACAAAGAGCAAATCAGCCGGAAAGCACATCGGAAAAGGCTCCCCTCGATAAATTCCAGGCGATCCGTGCTGCCATCCGCCAGCAGGAGGAGGCGCAGCAGCAGGAGGAAATGCGTTTATCTGTCGCAGATAAAATTCAGAAGATGAAAGCTGCCCGTGAGCAGGGTCTCGATGAAGAAGAGGGCAGGGAATTAGAAGGGGAATGGAATGATACATTCCCGGAAGATCCGGAAGTACCTGCGGATGAGGAGCCGCCTGAGCTGGCGGCAATGATCGCAGAAACACCGGTGAAAAAGAAGCAAAAAAAGAAGAAAAAGAAGAAAACGGTGAAAAAGGCTTCCCGAAAAAAGAAAAAACGCAGCAGTCTGTTCCCGCAACGAGGGGACAGCGCGTTTGAGGTCATTCGCAAGACCGTTTTTCTGATGTCCATGACAGTATTCACGGTCTGCATGTTTCTGATCGGCGAATATTTCTGGACAAACTATCTGAACAAGCTGAATAATGAAAAGAAGGCCGATATGTATGATCCTGACAATGTTCAGGTAGAGACACAGATGGCTACCGATGATCTTGGTGAACCATATGAGGCCTTTATTCTGCTGGATAACGCCCGCAGAATGCTGGAGATCAACAAGGATGTTGTCGGCTTTATTTCGATCAAGAATACACCGATCAACTACAACGTGCTCCAGTATCAGGAAAAGAATCATCCGGAGGAGGAATATGGAGCCGATGTAATCGGCAATACGTATTACCTTAACAAGAATATGGATCTGCAGCCTGAAAAGGCGGGTTCCATTTTTATGGACTACCGGAATTACTTTGATTACATTGATGACGTCACAGACAGACGTATCTATGCTAATTCTACCAACATCATCATATACGGGCACAACATGCATGACTATAACATGTTTGGAAGCCTGAAGAAATATGTGAATGAAGCAAATTACTACGATGAGCATCCGATCGTCGAGCTGAATTCCAATTACCGGACTTACAAGTATAAGATCTTCGGAATGATCATTGTAGATGTGGAAGATACAACAGATACGGCATTTGACTATTGGAATGTGCTGAATTTCCAGACAGAAGAAGATTTCTACAACTATGTCAACGAAATCAAGCGGCGTACAACGCGCCTGACAGATGTGGATGTGACCTATGGAGACCAGCTTCTGACGCTTTCAACCTGCAACAGTACTTTCTCTGACGGACGCCTCGTTGTGTTCGGCAGACTTCTGCGGGACGGAGAATCCGAGGAGGTTGGTCCCAGCACGCCAAACCCCAATATCAAATGGCCGAACAGCTACTATAAATGGCGCAAGAACACGTATGACCCGAATGCGGAGTTTGTACCATACGGCTGATCATGTTTCCCGTGAAACATTATGAACAACGGGACAAACTGCATAAAGGGATGATGAAACATTGGCAACCAATAAAAAAGCAACCGCAGTTGCAGCGATCGCACTGACACTTGCTGCCGCTGCGGGCGGTGTCTTCTGGTATCAGCAAAAGAACCGTCAGGAAGCACCGATTACCGATATCGAACAGGAAATCACAGAGATCACGGAACCCCCGACAACCGAACCAATCAAAGGTATGTCGCTGGAGGACGCCGTAATCGGAGATGAACCCGGAATGACCGGCAAGGCCAAGGTACTGCTTCAGAAAAATGCAGATACTGTGGGCTGGATCACAATACCCGGTACAAAGGTGGACAATCCGATCGTGCAGAGTGACGACGATGAATTCTATCTGGATATGGGCTATGACCATAAGCCGTATCGTGCAGGTACAGTATTTCTTGACTTCCGTGACCGCTTCGGAGACGACGAAGCAGCACAGTCGGATAATCAGATCTTGTATGGACACAATATGGCGAATAATGAAATGTTCGGCTCGCTCAGAAGATATCGGCAGGATTATTCTTACTGGAAAACAGCTCCGTTTATCGAGCTTGAATCCAACTACAGAAGCTATACCTATGTCATTTTCGGCCTCGTCATTACAGACGGAAGCGCGAATGCGACATGGCGTTACTGGAATATGGAGGATTTTGCAACCGAAGATGAATTCAATGCATTTGTTGAAATCGTCAAGCAAAAGAATCTGACAACGATTCCTGTTGATGTCCGGCCGGGGGACAAGCTTCTGACGCTTTCGACCTGTTACTCAGATGCGGATGATTCACGTTTTCTGGTAATTGCACGCCGTGTTCGTCCCGACGAAAATGCAGATACGTTCAAAGCGCTGTTTGCTGAATAAACAGGAGAATATTTTATGATCCGAAACTATATCAAGCGATTTGCTGTTTCTGGAGCAATAGCAGCACTCATATGCTGCCTTCCGCTCGGAACAGCTTTTGCCGAAGAGGTTTCTGAGCCGGAAGTGTCTGAGGAAGCCACAGACGAAAACGGCTTGTCACTAAGTACCGTTACGGTTGTACATACAGCCGAGATTTCCGATCAGAATTATGAGCCGACCGATTGGTGGAAGGCAGATCTCGACTCCTATGACGACCTGTCACTTGTGACTTATGAAACCGTAGATACACCCGCCAGCAGCGAACCGGAATTCATTGCAGAAGGGTATGACGATACCATTTCTTCTTCGGTCCCGACTGCTTCTGCAGTTTCTACGACCGCAGACGGAACATTTGCGTTTACCAGCTACGGCTGGGGGCATTGCGTTGGGTTAAGCCAGAACGGTGCCAATTTCTACGCAAAGTATGCCGGGTGGAGCTATCAGGATATTCTGTTCCATTACTACCCGGGCACTACACTCATGAACACAGGTACAGCGGAAACCGAAATCGTGACCGTTCAGGGCGTTCCCGGAAACGTATTGCAGCAGGTTTCCGAAATTGTTAATATTGAAGTCGGTCCCTCGTTCGAGCCGGAATGCATCAAGGCACAGGCTGTTGCGGTATACACCTACATGAAGTATCATGACAATGACGCACATGACCTGCGAGGAAAGCCGAATCCGCCGCAAAGCCTTGTGGATCTATGTGCATCTGTTCTTGGTGAGGCTTTGTATTACGATGGTAATTATTGCCTGACGATGTTCTATGCATCCTGCGGCGGCATTACTGCTAACTGCTACGACATATTCTCGGCAGATCTGCCGTACCTGCGCAGCGTTGCAAGCGAATACGATTCAGCGTATGATCCGCATTGGGGCGATGTCACTTACTATACCATTGATCAGGTGCGAGAAAGAATCGAAAAAGCCTATGGAATCCGGCTTTCTGACGATCCCGAAAACTGGATCCAGATCATTGAGGGTAACGGCGGCTATGTAAACCGTGTCAACGTTGACGGGCAGCTGACCGTCCGCGGAAATGCATTCCGTTCTGTTATGGGCCTGAAATCGCCTAAATTCACCTATATTTGTTCCATTGCAGACGGTTCGTCAGATGATTCGGAATCGGATGAAACCACCGAAGCTCCCGAGGACGAAAACGGTGCGGAAATCAATACAACTGAAGCTGCCGCTGATGCAGCAGAGATCAGCGATGAAACCGAAGCAGATACTTCAGAAGAAACCAACACTGAAGCCGATCTCGAGACTCCGCCGATGCCGACGGATCTCAGCGTTGCAGAAGGAAATGATATTCCGGATGCACCTTTGCTCCAATAATTAGAAATGTGCACCCCTACGCCCTTAGCAAGCCTTATTTCACGGCACTGTGGCGCGGGGGTGTTTTGTTACTATATGTCAGAGATGAACTCCCCCGCTTTCTCAAATCCATAATTGCACAAAATTTATATTTAGTGTAATAATTATAAATACAGAATGAAAGCGGCTCCCTGTTCAAGGAGAGCCGCTTGGAGCAGTAATTATGTATATTGCTGCATATACGCCATAACCTTCATATAGAATTGGTCTTTTGCTTCCTGGGTCATTTCCTCTGTGATTTGCTGCCAGTTATCATATAATTGCTGCGGTGAAATGCCTGCATCTGCATAATCATCAATTGTGTGATAATAGCACCATTCCCGTGTATAGATCTGATCTCCGACAACAAGAGTTCCGCTATACGGCTCATTGAAATCGGTCAGCATTGCAGACATATTCCCAGATAAGATCGCGTCCAGTTCATCCTGACGCAGCGATACGTCATAATCCCATGCGGCGATATAATCCTTCATAGCTGTCTGTACCTGCTCACGGCTCAGTTCAAAATCACAGATAAAAGAATACAAATTGCAGTAATCATGGAGCGAATGTGTATCCATGGTGAGCCTGCGAGATTTGCGCCATTGAGCGAGCTCCTCCGCGGAAACGATCGCCTCGAGCTCCGGACGCAGATTCTCAAAGCGTGCATGACAAGGATGCTGGTATGCAAATGGGATCTCTGTTCCCTTTGCAAACGGCTCTGGCATGCTTTCCGGTGCACGGTACAATACTTCCTCTGTCATTATATCAGCAGTCGGTTGTATATTCTGTTCAGTTTCCCATTGAATCAACTGTTTCTCACTTTCACTTGTTATCGTATAACCTTCATTGATCTTTAATCGGATCTCTTCCGGCATGATTGTCGGATAGCTGTTTTCGGTATCTGAAAATGTAAGATTCTCTGTGTACAGATAAGCATTCACAGTACCCTCGTCATTATAGCCCTCAAAAAATATCCAAGTACCCGTTACGATATCTACTTTAATTGTAAAAATTGGAGACGCCTTCAATGACAGCGCATTCACGCCCATAGCAGGACTCAGTACCGGTGATTTCCCAGGCTTCCATATCTGAGAGAAATCCATAGGAATAGTATTCCTCAAATAGCGCTTGCTCTCCCCTGCTTCGATCCTCACGAAGCATAGATCGGATCTCTCCTTCTGTCATGCAATCCCTCCCTTCTGAAAAGCGCTGTACAACTGCTTTCATTTACACAGACACGGCATCCATGAAAAATGTATCAGGAAATATTTAGCGATCTTACCGCATAGAATTCTGAGAGAATCTTTGGACGGAGGTGTGTGCCATGCAGCGAAATATGGTCAGAGATACCGTTCTTTTAACGGTGATCCAGATGCTGCTTGACGGACTGGCGCTGCTGCTGAATGTGTTTCTGAACGCGCAGCTCGGCGCAGAAGCAATTGGCATTCTGACACTGACAGCATCCCTGTACCGGCTGGCATCGGTAACAGCAAGCGGCAATGTGTTTCTTTGCGCCAGCCGGTTCGTATCAGAGGAACTCGGCAAGCGTGAACGTAATCCGGGTATGGTATTGCGCTATTGCTTAATCGTCAGCCTTGTGCTGAGTGCGGCTGTCTCTGGGTGTATGGTTTTGTTTGCGCCTTGGTGCAGCAGTTATTTTCTGGAGGATCCGTCTCTTGCAATCCTGATCCGGCTTATGGCCATTTCTCTTCCTCTACTGTCTGTTAGCGCCTGTATGAAGGGATGGTTCAATGCATGCTGTCATGCGGGAATCTGTGCAGCAGCGGATCTGACGGAATTCCTGATCCGGACAGGGTGCATGGCGGCAATCGTTCTTCTGTTCCACCCCAAGACTGCAAAAGGGCTTGGAGAAATGACAGTCATTTCCACGGCAATCGCCTCCGGTGCCGAACTGCTGCTCTTGCTGATTCTGATGCCAAAACGAAGACAAGGAAAAACCGGACGGGTGTCCATCCGGCTGAAAACCTATATCAAACTGGCAATTCCGGTAATGACCGGTTCCATGCTGACGTCATTCCTGAGCGCCGCCAACGACGCACTTGTTCCGGTCACACTGCGTCAGGCAGGCAATTCCGCGGCAGAAGCATTCAGTCAATTTGGTATTTTTGAAGCAATCATTTTGCCGACGCTGTTCTTTCCTTCCACTGTGCTTTGTTCACTGGCCGGTATCCTTGTTACCGAAACCGCCCGGGCAAATGCTGCCCGGCAGACGGATCATATTTGTTCGCTGACCGACAAAACACTGCGGCAAACGATTGTATATGCCGTATTTATCACAATGTATCTCATGCTGTTCGGTGATGAGATCGGAGAACTCCTTGGAGGCGGCGTGACTGCCGGCAGAATGATCGCCTTCCTGGCACCAGTTGTTCCCTTCATCTATCTGGAAATTGTTCTGGAAAGTATTATCAAGGGACTGGGTGCGCAGGCATTCTCCTCCATCAATTACCTATGTGAATACATCATCCGTATCTCGATCGTACTGGTCTGCATTCCGCTCATGGGATTTCCGGGAATTGTACTTTCCTATTATGCCAGCAATATTTGCGGAAATCTGGCGCGGATCATCGTTGTGCTGCGACGGACAGGACTGCGCCCGGAGCCTGTAAAGCTGCTTGGCATTCCCCTATTTTCTGCTGTTTTTGCTGCTCAGACGGGTTCCCTTCTGTTTACGCTGCTCGGTGCGGATCCAGGTGCCGGTATACCCTCGATGGTACTATTCGGTCTGCTCAGCGGTTGTGTCTATCTGGGCTGTCAGCGGTATCTGTTCCGGATGTACGGGGCAATTCCGCATGGAGAGCCTCTTCTTCCGACATTTCACGGCGATTCTTGATATGAGCTGTCAGACAGATCACAGCACATAATATAATAATTCCTGAAAGAATCCAGTCACCGGCCACGGTACCGGCATTGGTATGATAGATACTGGTAATATCACCGTCAGCATCTTGGACTGTCAGTTCTGTAAGTGTGCTGTTAATAGAAAAATAGCGGCCGTCTGCTGCAATGCTCCTGCGCATTTGCGAATCCATGCGCTGCGCCTCCATTTGTACCGACTCTTTTTTCGCCCCTGGAATATCCGGAATCGTATAATACACTGCAGTTCCATCCTCATAAAGATGAACTATATCCTTCGTCCGGAGAAAATATAGCCATAATGAATCTGAATCTGCTTCGAGAGCGTAGGCGCCGCTAACTGTATCGAATTCATAGCAGCAAAGAAACGAACCATCTGACTGGAAAACGTTGATGTAATTATAACCGGATACAGCAATTCGACCATCTGGATATACGCAATAAGCATTGATGCGATCATAGGTATGCAATTGATCGCTGACTGTCAGAGAATCTGTTTTTTGTTCAATCAGATCTTTGGTGTTGAACGGCATAGAAGCCACCTCCCCACTGTTACCATTATAGCAGAATTACAAAACTTAGTCAACAATATACAAATACAATCCTAAAAGTTTGTGCAAAATGCATCCATATTTTTTCTCCCTTCGATCCGTACCAATGACAGAAACACGGATCCGATTCCAACAAACAACCAAAATACAAAAAGGGAGGAATTCTCATGAAAAAAAGAACAATTGCTATCGCGCTTGCAGCTTTGCTGATGACAGCCTGCACAGCATGCGGAAAAGAGGAAATGCCATCGGAAACCACGATGCTCAACGGCGAAATAGCAGCAGACGGCGGATTTGCCGATGCGAAGAAAACTGCCGGTGCACCGATAGCAGATGCCCCTGAGGCTGCAGCGGAGTACGACGGAGGTGAAGCGGTATATGCGCCTGCGGCAGATGAAGCGTATGCTGCCGATGCCGACTACGAAGCGGTGCCCGGTGATATGCCGGTCAGAGATGCCGCTGCGGCAGATGCAGCATGCGAGGAAATTGCACCTGTTATTGACGAGATTCCGGGTGATGTCATCAATACCCCACAGGCAGGTCTCCTGACGGCCGGAAGATGGCGCGATCACGATAACTGGGGATTCTTCTCCAACCTGGTCAATAACGATGCCATCAGCTTCCCGAGCTTTGGGCTTGATCCTACCCAGCGGATCTCCGTAACGGTCAGGAATGCTGCCGGAGAGGCGCTTCCGAATGCGCATGTAACACTGACAGATGCGGACGGTACAGCAGTCTGGAATGCCGTCAGCGATCAAAACGGCATTGCCTATGTATTCGATGCCAATGGAACGGGTGCATCTGTTACTGTCACACCGGTCGATGGTACAGAACAGTCCGCAGAAGTTCCGTCAGCAGTTACAGACGATCAGGGCGGGATCAAGAAAGTGTCTGACCGTATTGTAGAAGTCACGATTGACACGGCTCCGGTACTCTTTGAGGACATGCAGGTCATGTTTATTGTCGATACAACAGGATCCATGGGCGATGAAATGCTGTATCTGCAAAGCGATTTCGGTACGATTGCTGAGGATTCAGGAGACGATCACACCTCCTGGAGCGTTGCATTTTACAAGGATGCAGGCGATGAGTATGTAACAAGAGGAGATCATCAGTTTACAGGAGATGCACAGGCAATCAAAAATCAGCTCAATGCCGAATGTGCCGGCGGCGGCGGAGATGAACCCGAAGCAGTTGCAGAGGCGCTCAATGATGCATTTTCTGCTGATACCTGGGCATCCGATTCGGTGAAGGTAGCTTTCCTGATCTATGACGCACCGCCTCATGCAGAGAAATCGGCAGAGATTGTTCAGGCCATCGAGACAGCAGCCGACAAAGGAATCCATCTGGTTCCGGTCGTTTCCTCGAATGGATCACGTGAAACCGAACTGTTCGGACGCGCTGCCGCCATCTGCACAAACGGAGACTATGTATTCCTGACGGATGATTCCGGCATCGGCGGCTCGCATCTGGAACCGATTATCGGTGACTATGAGGTGCAGCCCCTGCATGATGTGATTGTACAGATCGTGAACGATTACAGACAGAAATAAAGAAAAAGCCGGGATTTCCCGGCTTTTTCTTTTCAAGTATGACTTATGCCTGAAGCAGCGGCAGGATAATGAATCCCGCAAAAATAGCAACTGCAACGATCAGCACCAGGATTCGTACTGCTGTGCTTTTTTCACGCTTCTGAGGACTTTTCTGTGCCATATTCAACACCTCCTGACTTTATGGTACCACAATCGTAATCGGCGTATTGGCAGCGGGAGTAGTGGTTTCCGGCTGCCAATCCTCTTCCGGTACAGGCGGTACAAGCGGATCACCTTCGACAGGCGCCACATCCGGATTCCCGTCATCGGTCGAAATTTCAATAGGATCAGCAGCTACCGGCGCACCCTCTTCCGGAGGCACCGTCATAACGTTACCATTTTCGTCTGTCATTACCTGACCATTTTCATCTGTCATTGCCTCAACAGTTGTTTCCTGCTCCTGGCGGATGGCCTGCCATACATTTGTAGTAGGCGCTTCTGTACCGATAAATTGCGAAGCAAGTGCCTCTCCTTCCTCCTTCTCACGACGCTGCTGGTTTACATCGCTGATATGATTCAGCGTATGAAGTCCAAAGCCCATAATCGCAATCATGATAAGCAGGGTGACGCCTACCCAGATGACACGTTTCATGTTATTCATGTCTCATCCACCTCCGGTGCAGCAAAGCCTGTGTTTTCAGTGAGCGAGTATTCCGTCTCCACCGGTTTGATATACCAGCTGACAATTTCGCTGCAGGAAACACGCAGCTCATCGCCCTCCTTGATATCGGGAAGGGCATCCGGTGTTTCTGTCGCCTTACCAATCAGATCGTCACCGTCACGTCTGAGCTCATCAATCCAAAGCGTTTCATAACGATAGCCTACCTGGTCGGCAATTTCATCATCAAGCCGAATTTCCATCCGTACTGCTGCCTGCTCCGGATTTCTGTCCATCAGTTGCAGCAGCAGCGGATACGACTGCTGCGCAAGAGCGCGGCGGCGGTAGAATTCCGCATTTGTCTGCGGGAAATCAGCCTCTCCGGCTTCAAGTAGCTCTTCGCAGTCTGCGGGAGAAACAGGTTCAGCATCCTCGCTTTCCAGCAGCATCAGTTCACCAATGCTGGTTTCTCCATCATGAGGAGAAGGCTTCCAGGTCAGCACGAATTGCTTCTCACCTGCTCTGCACCGGCCAAAGACCTCGCCGCTTTCCGGAAGCACTCCCCTGCTGGTTACGACAGCAGCCGCTTCATCGAGAAGATCAGCCATGATCGTGTAATTATCCATCGTGGATCCATTGATTTCCAATTCACGGATCCCCATGCAGCTCAGACCGCGTGTACACATCCAGACAGATTGTGTCTCCTCATCACCGGAGAGCTCCAAACCGAACATATCACTCGGCGTAACAGCGGCGGAATACCGGGCTACATACTTCATCCAGTTTACCGGATATGCATGCAGCGTCATCAGATCTACAAAGCCCCTCATACCGGGGAAAAGGGTGACTACCACCTGCGCGATCAGCGCCAGATCCTCCATAGGAGCGTCGCTGTACTCTGTCAAGGCCATATATTTGGGGTGTTCCATGATTGCTCCAAGCAGCTCCGGATCCATGCCGGCAACAGGACGTGCAGGGATAGGCGGCAGATCCGGTACCTGACGAAGCGTCAGTTCAAACAGAGAATCCTCCGATTTCACGGAAAAAGAGTACTCCCCTTCTTCTACGACTGAGGACAGCAGTTCCTTGTCTTCAGGTAGCCAAGCACGAAGCCGCTCCTCAAGAACAGCAGGCTCCGGAAGTGTATCCTCAGTGAACCCGATCATAAATGCAGCCGGAAGGCGTCGAATGATCCCATGCGGCCGTGTATCCGCCTGCGGTTCCTGGTCAGCGTTCTTTTCTGTATCGACAACCAGCTCTTTTTCCAGCTTATCCATGTAGAAAGACGATCCGTTGCGGGCATCAAGCAGTTCCGATTGCTCCTTGGCGAATGTATAGAACCACTGCTCCAGCTCAGGGATGGAGATTCCCTGCTTGGTACAGGTGACCGGAAGCTGACGGAAAATGGCATTGAGTGTGTATTCACCCTCCGGATCATCCCCGCGCAGCTGATTGATCCTACGCAGCAGGCGGTAGGCGCCGCGGGCATACACCAGACGGCTCTCCGGGTTCCGGGAAGCGACAAAATCCGGGAGGGAGCGCTTCAATATCTTCCAGCCATGCTGGGGATCCGTCGAGGCAGCGACCTCCAGAAGGAGTCCGGTATCATACAGAAATTCCGGCTTCAGCTCTGTCCAGCGTTCTGCAAGAATGGCGTAATACTGTGCTTCATGCAAATCGCCCTTGTAGAGAAAATGCTCTGCAAGCGTAGAATAAGTCTTATGCGGAATCTCGGCACAGCGCTTCTGCCCGTCAAGGATCGGTGCTGCGATCTTCAAAGCCTGCTCGGTATTGCCAAGCGCCAGTGCGATTTCCATGTCGAAATTCATCTCACAGGCTTCACAATCGCTGAGCCTGTCACGACGGGCACGATGAAACTGCTCATAAACCTTCGGCATTTCATCAGGATCAGCCCGCATCAGGAAATGGCAGAGCTTATGGTAATAGATACGCAGCGAATAACCGAGATGCTCACAGCGTCTCCGGAATTCTGCATAGAAACGTTCGATTTCCTCACGCGATACCTGGTGGAATTCCGCCATATTTTCAATCACCCATTTAAAGACCACCATGATATCGTCTTCATAATCATCCTGTAATTCCGGGTGCTCGTCAAAGATCGCCAGCATTTCGGGAAAGGTAATGACAGCTTTAAAAGCATCGTCATGAAACACTGATTCCCTGATATATTCGTACCGAAAATAAATCCTCCATCTGTGTGAAGAAGCGTTGTCCGCCTCTGTAATTGCACTTTGCAGTGCACTCATACGCTCGCTCCCGTGCGGCAGATCATGAATCTGTTCGATCAGTTCTTCTGGATGAAACATAGCCATTCTCCTTTCATTCCGATGCAACCGGCAAAAGCAGGAGCTTTTGCATGAAATCATCGGTTCCGTTGCGTTCATCAAATCGCTTCGCAATCTTTGCGGCTTCTCTGTAGAAGTACCGTGCCATACCGTCAGGATCAGAAGGAATTTCGGATCCGTCGGGGACTCTGACAATGCAGGCAGCATTAGTTTGCCTGATCTGCTCCGCCAGATGTGCAGCTCCAACCAGAAAATGCACCTTCATCCAGGGATTCTTCGATTCCAGATACATCGCCAGGTGGTTTGAAAGAAGCTGTGCCCCATGTGCAGGGTCAGTCTGACTGTACAGAGACATCAGCGTGCCGATGTTATGCAGATAATAGGGATTATCCTTTGCGTAGGGCTCGAGCAGCTTTGCATAATGAGCCGCCTTGTCATAGTCGCCTTTTCTGATATAATAGGTCAGAAATTTATGGTAAGTAGACTGGGGCAGCGCAGAGGAACGCATCTTTCCGGAAAGGATCGGCTCTGCGGCACGGAATGCCTTTTCCTCCTGGTCTGTCAGAAGATAATACTCGACCTGATGGTTATAATACAGCGGCCTGCCGTCAGAAATCTCATCCAGCGGTGCTTCAAGAAAGCGATAGAAATCCGCTGCCGCCTGTGCACGGTCAATATGCCAGTAAACAAAACCGCGCTTCATATAGTAGATGTTCAGACTGTGACCGCCGTCCTGGAGCCGTCTTTTGAAAAGGCGGAAATACCGGTCGATTTCTTCCTTGGTTATCTGCGGGAATTCCTCTACCGCCTCCACGATCCAGCGGAACGTAATCAGCATCAGATGGCTGCATTGTCCGTCCTCCTGCAATGCTTCATGGCTGTCAAACAGTTCAAGCAGCTCCGGAAACATGATCAGTGCATAGTACCGATCTCCGCAGAAGATAGATTCTTCGATGTAATCATAACGGAACATAAATTGCCATTTCAGATCCTGCTGCCGGTCTGCTTCACGAATGGCATCGCGCATTGCACTCAGACGCGGCGTTCCGCGGTCAAGTGCTTCAAAGCCTGCTTCGGTATCCTGAAAACTCATTGTATCGCCTCCTTATGATACGCCCCATTCCAGCAGGCGGATCAGATTGTCATTGAACACGGTCATTTCACCGCCCTGCAGCGGAAAACGCCCTGTCAGAAGTGACTGCACATAAAGGATCTGCAATGCGACCCTTGCCTTCTCCATGTCTTCAAGGGAAGCCAGCCGGCGAATCAGCGGATTGCTCCAGTTCAGATAGAGCGTCGCCCGATGTCCTTTCAGCTCTTCGGCAAAAGAGGAAAGCATGGATGCAAACATTTCGCCTGAATGCTCCTGCGAATGGCGGATCTCGCGCAAAGTCTCCGCATCCTCATCCAGCATATAGAAAACCGGAAGCGTGGAAGGTGAAAAATTCTTGAGCTGCGCATCACAGTCATATTCGTCGAGCATCATCCGGGCTATGCGCATCAGATCAGAAGCGCTTCCGGTGTCCTCGGGTTCGGTAAGGAATTCATCAAAGGACACCATTGCAAGCGGACAAAGCTCCACGCTGCTGTCATATTCCTGCATCATCCGCAGCAGCGAAGCATCGTACACATAGCAGGCATTGACAAGGAGCTGCCCCTGTGCCAGCATCAGAGCGGCCGTGCGGTGGAATTGATTGATATCCGTTGAAAAATGAATGATATCCCGGCGTTTGAGAAGGTCACGTCCGGTCAGCTCCCCCATATTCGTTTCAAAATGCAGAAACGGAATGAATGTCCGGAAGAAATCCTCATCTTCTGCTGCCATGGACTTGATCGCCATGAAATGCACCTGGATAATCCGTTCAAGCAGTGCAGGATTCCGGTGAGACAACTCCATGAGATAGGCAGAAATGCATTTGCTCAGTTCCTCCCGCGCTTCAAGCAGCAGATCATCCTCATAAAAGCTTTCCCGCGATGCAGTAGGCCGCAGCTGCGTGGTATTGATAAAGCATCTGAGAAAACCGGTCCATTTCGGGAGCAGTGCTTCTCCGTCCTCTGTCAGGAGCAGATTCTTCAGATAGATTCTATGGCTTCCCTTTGCATGCACACTGACTGCATGAGGCAAGATATAGGCAACGCCGCTGAACAGACCTTTAGCGGATTCCAGAGGAATATAGCCCAGAAAATCCGTGTCGAAAATGCGTTTCCCAAGCTGCTCCACACTTCCCGCACTTCCGAAGTCCACATTGATCTGCCGCTCCCCTTCTGCATCTGCAATCAGGATCGGAATGGTGATCGGCAGTCCGTAATAATGAATCAGCTCAGTCAGTCGTTCTGCATCATAGTACGTTTCAGCGCCGGGTTTCGCATTCAGAATGATATCCGTACCGATTTCCGGCTTTTTCCCGCCTGTCAGCTCTGTGATCGTATAGGTTCCGTCCGGCATCCCCCGGAATTTCCATGCATGCTCCGGATCACGGACGCTACGGGTATGTACCAGGATTTCATCAGAAACCATAAAGCAGGATAATAAACCGATACCAAACCGGCCGATATAATCCTCATACACGCGGCCGGTTTCCAGATCCCGCTTGGAGCTCTGCCCGATCACCGCAAGGAACTGATGGATCTCATCACGAGTCAGACCCGCACCGGAATCGGTAAAGACCAATTGACGGCCGGGATCGACTTTGATCCGTAAATGCGCATCCCGCAGATCCGACTGCTGTTTCTTTCGTGCACTGATGGCATCAATTCCATTTTGCAGCAGCTCGCGGATGAATACCTCCGGCGTGCTGTACAGATGGTTGGCCAGAATGTCGATCATACCGCCAAGATTAACCTTAAATACAAATTGCTCCTCCAAACCGGGGCACCTCATTTCATGATTTTGAATTCCGGCACCACAGCGATGCCATTTTGCAAATACATCTATATTGTACCATAGATACACAGAAAAAACAAGTATTTTCATAAAAAACTACACAGGAATCTCACACAGGACTGCCAAAGTCTGCAATTGCTTCTTCTTTTTTCGCGTTTTCTATTGACAAGCTGTCTTCGTAGGTGTATAATAAACTTATAGCAACAGTTCTTCGGGGTATGTGTGATTCATAACCGACGGTGAGCAGAGGCTGACGCACTCTGTAAGTCCGTGAGCTGCATTTTGCAGCCGAGCCGGTGGGATTCCGGCACCGACGGTACAGTCCGGATGGGAGAAGAATGCATGAGTGCATCCGATACCAGAATGTAAAGCCCCGGAGTAGATGCTCCGGGGTTTTTTCCATTCAGGAAGCCCCTGTACAGAAAGGATTTGTTAGGGTATCAGTATGGGAAACGAAGCGGATTTCAGAACACCAGAAGCCTACATGCGGCGTGCCATTGCGCTTGCAAAAAGAGGAACCGGGTTTGTCAATCCAAACCCTCTGGTCGGTGCCGTGATTGTCAAGGACGGGCGGATCATCGGAGAGGGATGGCATGAGCGATACGGTGAGCCCCATGCAGAACGCAATGCACTTGCACACTGCACCGAGGATCCTGCCGGATCTGAGATGTATGTGACACTTGAGCCTTGCTGTCACCACGGCAAACAGCCGCCATGTACCGAGGCGATCATAGAGGCCGGTATCAGAAAGGTGATCGTCGGATCGGATGACCCCAATCCGCTTGTGGCGGGAAAGGGTCTGGCGATCCTGAAAAATTCCGGGATCGAAGTGGAACGAGGATTTCTGAAGGAAGAATGTGACCAGATCAACCAGATCTTCTTTCATTATATCCGGACGAAAACACCGTATGTTGTCCTGAAGATCGCCATGACTGCTGACGGTAAAACAGCAACCCGTGCCGGTCTTTCAAAATGGATCACCGGAGAGGAATCACGCCGGCATGTACACGAGACCCGGAAGCGCTGTGCCGGTATCATGATCGGAATCGGAACAGTGCTTGCAGATGATCCGACACTCACCTGCCGGGTAGAAAACCCGAGCAATCCCGCAAGAATCATCTGCGATTCCAATTTGCAGATACCGATGGACTGCAAGCTGGTAGAGACGGCAAGAGAGATCCCGACGTATATCGCCTGCTGTGATCCGGATCCCAAAAAGATCGCATTGCTTGAAGATAAAGGCGTGCATGTAATTGAGACGGTATCCTCGGAAGGGCGTGTCAACCTCAAGTCCCTCATGCGAAAGCTGGGATCGCTGGAGATTGATTCCGTGCTGCTCGAGGGTGGCGCCGCACTTCATGAGGCTGCGCTTCGTGCCGGGATCGTACAGCATGTTCAGGTATATATCGCTCCGAAGATCTTTGGCGGTGTTAGTGCAAAATCTGCTGTCGGAGGTCTGGGTGTCTTTGAAGTAGAAGATGCTTACCGACTGTCCCGCCCGGAGATCTCGCGATTCGGGGATGATGTGCTCCTGGAATTTGAAGTGGAGGAAACGTAATGTTTACCGGAATTATCGAGGAAATCGGAACAATTGCCCACATCCGGATGGGTACCGCCTCCTGTGTGCTGACCATCCATGCGGAAAAGATCCTGTCGGATATTCATATCGGTGACAGCATTGCCGTCAATGGCACCTGTCTGACCGTTTGTTCCTTCAACGGAAACCAATTCTCTGCAGATGTCATGCCGGAAACGATGCGGAGAACGAATCTCGGCCGGCTCTCCCCCGGCAGCCGTGTCAATCTGGAACGTGCCATGGCGGCTGACGGACGATTCGGCGGACACATCGTATCGGGTCATATCGACGGAACCGGGACTGTAAAATCCTTCAAGCGCGAGGATAATGCGGTATGGGTCACGATCGCTGCATCGGCGGAGCTTCTGAAATACATCGTTGAGAAAGGCAGCATTGCGATTGACGGCATCAGCCTGACCGTGGCACGGGTCACGTCGCAGGATTTTTCCGTTTCTGTCATCCCGCACACTGGGGAAGAGACAACGCTTCTTGCCCGGAAACCGGGGGACACTGTCAATCTGGAATGCGACGTTGTAGCAAAATACATCGAGAAGCTGCTCGGAAATGCAAAGAAAAAGGGCGGCATTACCCCGCTGTTTCTCAGTGAGCACGGATATTTGTAATACCCGTCTGAAAATCGCAATTTAACGGCGGAGAAGCGACATTTCCATGATCCGCCAGGAAAAAGGAGAACCACTATGAATTATAACACCATACCCGAGGCACTTGATGCCCTGAGAGCCGGGAAGCTGATCCTGGTGATTGATGATCCCGACCGGGAGAATGAGGGCGATCTGATCTGTGCTGCAAAATTCGCGACCACAGAGAATGTCAACTTCATGGCAAGCAAGGCGAAAGGCCTGATCTGTATGCCGATGAGCCGTGAATATGTCCACAAGCTGCGACTCAATCCAATGGTGGCACATAACACGGACAATCATGAAACGGCATTTACAGAATCCATCGACCATGTAGACACCACCACCGGTATTTCCGCAGAAGAACGCGGATATACCGCAAGGATGTGTGTGGAGTGTGCCAATCCCTACGATTTTCGCAGACCCGGCCACATGTTTCCCTTGGAAGCAAAACCGGGCGGTGTGCTCGAACGCAACGGGCATACAGAAGCCACGGTTGATCTGCTTCGCCTTGCCGGACTTGAACAAGTCGGCCTCTGCTGCGAAATTATGGCTGAAAACGGTACCATGATGCGCACAACGGAGCTGCTCGGATTCGCAGAAGAATACCATCTGTGCATCATCACCATCAAGGAACTGCAGCAGTACCGCAGAATGCACGACAAATTCATGGAGAAGGTCAGTGCAGCGCATCTGCCGACAAAGTACGGTGAATTTTCCATCCACGGCTACCGCAACCAGATCACAGGACGAGAGCATGTGGCGCTCGTGATGGGCGATGTCGCAAACGGTGATCCGGTGCTTTGCCGGGTACATTCGGAATGCCTGACCGGCGATGTATTCGGTTCTGCAAGATGTGACTGCGGCCAGCAGCTTGATGAAGCAATGCGGCGGATTGCCAAGGAAGGACGCGGCATTCTTGTATATCTGCGGCAGGAGGGGCGCGGCATTGGTCTGCTCAACAAGATCAAGGCATATGATTTGCAGGAGCATGGGCGCGATACCGTTGAGGCAAATGTCGAACTCGGCTTCCCGCCGGATATGCGTGATTACAGCGAAGGCGCACAGATCCTCCGGGATCTGGGGGCTTCAAAGCTGCGGATCATGACCAACAATCCCGACAAGATCTCTGATCTTTCGGAATACGGTATTGAGATCGTCAGCCGTGAAGCAATTGAGATTGCCCCCAAGGAAGAGGATCTGTTCTATCTGAAAACCAAGCGGGATAAGATGGGTCATATGCTGCATAAACTCGATGAAAACAACGATTGAAAGGAAGTATTCACATGAAAACACTTGAAGGTATGTACGAAGGCAAGGGTCTGAAAATCGCGATCGTTGCCGCAAGATTCAATGAATTTATCGTCTCGAAGCTCGTCGGCGGCGCTGAGGACTGCCTTGTCCGCCACGGTGTTGACGGGGATGATATTACGCTTGCATGGGTACCGGGCGCATTTGAGATCCCGCTGGTTGCCAAGAAACTCGCCGGATCCGGCAAGTATGATGCGGTGATCTGCGTCGGTGCTGTCATTCGCGGTTCCACCAGTCACTACGATTATGTATGCGCCGAGGTTTCCAAGGGCATTGCATCGGTTTCGCTTGAAACCGGCGTTCCGGTCATGTTCGGCGTACTGACGACCGATACGATCGAGCAGGCAATTGAGAGAGCCGGTACCAAGGCAGGCAATAAGGGCTATGACTGTGCGCTCGGTGCGCTTGAGCTGGTTTCCCTGCTGAAGAAGGCATAACATGCAGAAAATCCTGTTCTTTGATATCGACGGCACGCTCATGGAGGATTCTTCCTCGCATTTCGTGCCGGAAAGTACCTTTGAAGCACTCCGGAAAGCAAGAGAAGCCGGGCATCTGCTCTACATCAATACGGGTCGCCCGCTCATCAATGTGGATGCCGATGTTCGCGTGATGGGCTTTGACGGATATGTCTGCGGATGTGGCACCTATATTGAATATGACGGCAAGGAAGTGTTCTATCACACACAGCCGGCAGAGGTCTGCCGGAAAATGGTAGAGCTGATCCGGGAAACCGACTGCTCTCCCCTCTTTGAACGGCGTGACGGATTCTTCTTTGATCCCCAAACGCGCGATCTTCCGTTTATCAAAACCATCCGGGAAACCTTCCGGATGCAGGAGAAAAATGTGTGGCGCAGCGCAGATGATCCGGATTTTGGATTCGACAAATTTGTCATCGGATACGATGAGAAATCCGACCTGGACGGATTCAAAGCGGGCATTGCACCCTATTTTCAGTACATTGACCGCGGATACGGATTTGCGGAAATGGCACCGCTCGGCTATTCCAAGGGAACCGGCATGAAGTGGGTTCTTGAGAAGCATGCCATTTCCAAGGACTGCTGCTACGCCATTGGTGACAGCCTTAACGATCTGCCGATGTTTGAGGAAGCCGGCACCTCGATCTGTATGGGAAACGGCGACCTGCTCAAACCGCATGCAGATTATGTGACTGCTGATCTCTGGCATGACGGTGTATATCAGGCCATGGATCATTTCGGTTTCTTTGAAGCATAAAAGCGACACAGCTTCGGACACACTCCGAAGCTGTGTTATTTTTTTTCATCTTCCCCGCCGATCTTCCGTCCGCAGATGGGGCAATACTGCGCCACCTTCCGTTCTCCCGGCGTATCCTCCCGATAGGCGATCAGCACCGTTCCCTCCTTACAGAATGGACATTTCTCTTCCTTAGGCGGATCCTTGGGCAAAGCCATAGCCAGGAAAAACATCCCTACTGCTCCTAAAATAACATATACATCCCAGTCCATTCTGTTCCCTCCTTCCGGCTCCGTCTCTATTTCCGGTTCTCTACCCTTATTATATCATAAAACGCGTTGTCTTGCAAGAGGATTTCATGAAAGGAATCAACGGCAATTATGAAATACCTATTGACTTTCTCGGCTTGGTATGATATAATAATACTATTCCTACAGATTTTATATGTTATTTAATCAGGAACAGGACACAAGGAGGAATCAGACATGCTTGACAAGAATACCATCAATCAGGCGCTGTACGACAAGTACATTGCCCCGACAAAAAAAGAACGCTCGCACAGTATCGGTATTGAGGTAGAGATGCCGGTCGTAAATCTGGACGGGCAGGCTGTGGAGGAATCGGTTTCACTGCAGGTCGCTGACACCTTCCGGAACCATTTCGGGTTTCAGGTGCAGGGACAGGATGCAGACGGGAACTGCAATTCCATGTCTGATCCGGTTTCCCTTGATAATCTGTCCTTCGACTGCTCCTATTCCAACCTGGAGCTGAGTCTGGGTAAGGAAACCAACCTTCTGAAGATCCGGGAGACATTTCTGACCTATTACCGATTCCTGCAGCAGGAATTCGGGAAGTTCGGTTACAGCCTGACCGGAATGGGCATCAATCCGCACTACAACATCAACCACAACAAGCCTGTTCCCAATGAACGCTACCGGATGCTCTACCGCTACCTGCATTCCTATCGAGATCATGCAGAGGGGCGGGAGCTGAAATTCCATGACCGTCCGGACTTCGGAACCTTTACCAGTGCATCCCAGGTGCAGCTCGATGTGGACTATGACCGGCTGATTGAGGAGCTGAATGTATTCGGGTTGCTCGAACCCTACAAAGCGCTGCTCTTTGCCAATTCTTATCTGCCGGAATATCCGGATTATCTATGCGCACGGAACATGCTCTGGGAACGTAGCATGCAGGGCTATAACCCCCATAATGTCGGTATGTTCGGCACTCCCCTGCACAGCATTGAGGAGCTGCTCGCCTACATCCGAACACAATCCGTCTACTGCACGATGCGGGACGGAAAATACATTCATTTTACGCCCATTCCTGTGGGAGAATATTTCTCCAGACCCTATGTTGCGGGTGAATACTTCGATGGGCAGAACTACCAGAGCATTCGTTTTTCACCGGAAGCATCCGATCTGGATTACCTTCGCACCTTCAAATTCGAGGACCTCACCTTCCGCGGAACCATCGAATACCGCAGCTCCTGCTGCCAGCCCATCCGCGATGTGATGACCGTTGCGGCGCTGCATGTAGGACTGAGCAAGCAGGTGCCCAACCTGAAAGAACTGATGGAAGCCGATGAGGTGATTTACGGAAACGGATACAATGCAGATGAGCTGCAGCATCTTCTGTCAAAGCGGGAACTGCCCGGATTCCTCGATCGGAAGGCCGTTTCAGCTCAGCTGAAACGGATCCTGGATATTGCATTCGACGGGTTACGCCTGCGGGGACTGGGAGAGGAAATATTGCTGGATCCGCTGTATACCCGTGCAGAACGTCTGTCAAATCCGGCACGGGATATGGTGGAAGGACTGGAACGCGGTGTATCACTGGAACACTTTATCCGGGATTATGCGGAGGTGATCTGATGCAGTTTAACCATGACTTCTATGCAGGACAATTCGGACTGGAGCGCGAAACGCTCAGAATTGACAAAAACGGTCGATTGGCACAGACGCCGCATCCGTCTTCGGATCCGCATATCACCCGCGACTTCTGCGAAAATCAGATCGAACTGATTACGCCGGTATGCCATTCTGTGGAGGAGGCGCTTGCGTCACTGGCTGCTCTTGATAAGACAGCCAGAGAAACACTTGATCGCATGGGAGAACAGATCTGGCTTTACAGCAACCCGCCGCACTTTGAAACGGAAGATGAAATTCCGGTGGCAGATTTTCGCGGTGAGCATGCGTCCAAACGCAATTACCGCGAACTGCTGGAAAGGCGGTACGGAAAAAGACTGATGCTGTATTCGGGCATTCATTTCAACTTTTCATTCAGTGAAGCGTGGCTGCATGAATTACAACCAGGCGGGAACGATCAGGAATGCAAGAATGCGTTTTACCTGCGGCTGTACAAGCAGCTTTGCGTGCATAGCTGGCTCCTGGTACTGCTGACAGCAGCCAGTCCTGTCTATGATAAATCGCTGGACGAAGATAATACAGCCGGAATGATCCGGAGCCGCTATGCATCCATGCGAAACAGCGAGAGAGGTTACTGGAATGAGTTTATTCCGATTCTCGATCACACAGATCTTGGCACATTTACGGACAGCATCCAGTACTATATCGACAAGGGCGCCCTCTTCTCGGCAAGTGAACTGTACCTTCCCATTCGCCTGAAACCAAGGGGGATCAATACGCTGGACAATCTGGCGAAAAACGGAGTAGATCACATCGAACTGCGGATGTTTGACTTAAATCCCCTGACCCCCCTTGGAATCGCACCGGAGGATGCGGAATTTGCACATCTTCTTATTCTGTATCTCTCGCAGCAGGAGGATTTCACGTTTACGCCTGCTATGCAGGAGGAGGCAATCATCAACCACCAGAATGCAGCGCTGTATGATCTGCATGGAGTGACCATTCACAGTATCCCGATCCTCGAGCAGGCAAATACCATTCTTGACCACATGTACGCATTCTTTGAAGACAATGACAGAAGCAGACAGGTCATCACCTATGAAAGACAAAAGCTGCAGGATCCGATCTCACATCGGATCACAGGCAGCATTTACCAGATAAAGGAGTGAATGCCATGTGTGAGCTGATGGGCTTCACGGCAAAGCAGCCAACCAATATCAAGCAATATCTGAACACATTTTATTCTCACAGCATTCGTCATCCGCACGGATGGGGTCTTATGCGGGAGCAGCCGGAGCGTGAGATCATCAAGGAGGCCGTCCGTGCCGTAGACAGCCATATCCTTCCTGACATTATTGAGGGAACGCATCTCCAGACTACGACGCTTGCGCATATCCGCTTCGCGACAGTCGGTTCGATCCGGCAGGAAAACTGCCATCCCTTCACAAGCCGTGACCGATTCGGACGGGAATGGACTTTGATCCACAACGGCACCATTTACTCCGGCAAAACCATGCTGCGCAGGATGGAAGAACAAAAGGGAGATACGGACTCCGAACGTATGTATCTGTCTCTGATGGATGCCCTGAATGCGCAGGAGCATCCCTTGTCCATGGAGGAGCGTTTCCGTTTGATTGAACGATTCATCGCTGATACCGCACCCCGCAACAAGCTGAATCTGATGATCTACGACGGAGAACTCCTGTATGTGCACAAGAACATGCGTGAAACGCTGAAAATGCGGCGTGTGGAACAAGGCTGGCTCTTTGCGACAACGCCCATTGATGATTCCGGTGCATGGCAGGATTTTCCGACTTCTCAGGTCATGGCCTACAGAAACGGGGAGCTGCTCTTCATCGGGACAAAGCATGGCGGTGAATTCGTTCCGACGCTGGAATACATCACGGCAATGGATGCCATGAATATCTGATACAGGCTATGCTATAGAGTGGATCTATGGCATAGTATTCTTTTTTCATATTTTTCAGAATCACTGAGATATGGTATAATAAAAGCATACTAATTTGATAGGAGTAATTCTCATGATCTCAGCAGAACGATTTGCACAAAAAACAGTCTTTTCACTCGAAGTATTCCCGCCAAAACCCGATGCGGACATCCACACGATTTACCAAACGATCGACGAGCTTTCAGAGGTCGAACCGGATTTCATCAGTGTGACCTATGGTGCAGCCGGCGGAAAAAACGGATGCAGAACAATTCAGATTGCATCTGATATTCAAAGCCAATACGGCATTGAAAGCGTTGCACATCTCCCCTGCATCGGACTGACCCGACAGCAGGCGGAAACCATTCTCAAAGACCTTGAATCTCACGGCATCCGGAATATTCTGGCGCTGCGCGGCGACATTCCTGTAGGCGTAGCTGCTTTGGGAGATTTTGCACATGCAAGCGATCTGATCCATTTTATCCGGGAACGATATGATTGTCATATCATCGGCGCCTGCTACCCGGAGGTACATCCGGAAAGTGCCTCAGCTGTGGATGACATCCGTCACCTGCGGGAGAAGACAGATGCCGGATGTGAGCATCTGATCTCACAGCTATTTCTGGATAATGCGGATTTCTACCGATTCCGGGATCGTGCAGAGCTTGCCGGGATCCATGTGCCGATTGAAGCAGGCATCATGCCGGTGACCAACCGGAAGCAGATTGAACGCATGGTACAACTGTGCGGCATCCGCCTGCCTGAGAAATTCATCCGGATGCTCGACCGGTATGCGGATGATCCGCAGGCGCTTCGTGATGCGGGGATTGCATACGCTATCAGCCAGATCACGGATCTGATTGCTCATGGAGTAGACGGAATTCATCTCTATACCATGAACCAGCCTGAAACCGCAAAACGTATCTATGACGCAGTCAAATCCCTGATCCAAATCAAACAGCACGTTCCGGTATGATGCCGGAACGTGCTGTTTTTCAGATATAAGCACCAGATATAAAGATTTTACGGAATGTATCAAAGCAGAGCCACTTTCCGAACAGATCCGGGAGTGTCGCTTCGTCCGATCCTGCATAATCCTGCATGAACTGACGCACATCTTCATCCGTTTGCGCCTGAACTGCAAAGCCACGGCCATTGACCAGCGGCACGCTGCCGTCATAATGATAATCCTCAAATCGTTCGAGCTTCTGTACAACACGACCGCGGATCGTAACAGCAACCCTGTCCCGCAGCACGATGATATCCAGATCATCCGGGTATGCGTAGCTTTTGCCCTGTGTCGGGATCTCATCTCCCACATGATAGGTGTTCCGGATGGTCTGTGCGTGGAATACATTGTAGCTGTTTACATCGTAGTAGAATTCCTCGAACAGATCGCCCTTTGCATGCAGCGTTCCGTCAGTAAATGACGCATCCTCCTGCACATCTGCACGGTCATGGACGCTTTCAACGACACCGCAAGCCGATGTCATATTTGTCACGCGGTCAATCAGAATGAGCTCGCCAAGTGTGCGATGCACTGCAAACCGGTCTGCCGGGATTGCTTCCTGCAATGTCACCGTGCAACGTGCAATGCTGTTTTTGTTCAGCCGATCTGCCGGGATATGTTCACCGGTGTTGATATCTACTGCATACAGAATGGATGTCAGCACACCGGGAATCAGCTTGGTTCCCAGCTTGACAAGATAATCCTTGCCGACCGTCAGATCGCTGTCATCCATCCAGAGGAGAGATACCTCCAGCTTTTTGTATGCGGCAAGGGCATCGTCGGTTGTCAGCACACTTCCGCGGGAAACGTCCACTTCCCTGTCGAGCGTGATGGTAACAGGCTGCCCTGCATAAGCTGCATTCACATTGTGATCCGTATGTAAAATACCCTTCACAGCAGCGGTTTCATGACTCGGAAGCACACGGATTGTATCTCCGACTGCAATGCTGCCTGACTCGATCTGCCCCTGAAATCCCCGGAAGGTATGATCCGGACGGCATACACGCTGGACAGGAAGATAAAATGCTTCTTCACGCGAGGCATCAACATCCACCTGTTCAAGATAAGTCAGAAGCGGCTCACCGGTATACCACGGCATCTGATCAGAATGCGTTGTCACATTGTCTCCCTCGGTTGCGGAAAGAGGAATGACCTTCACCTGTTCAAGCCCCAATGCAGAGGCAAGCTCTGAAATATCCGCTTCAATGGCGCGGTATTTTGCTTCATCGTAGCCGATCAGATCCATTTTATTTACGGCGAATACATAATGCCAGATGCCCATGAGCGAGCAGATTCTTGCATGGCGGCGAGTCTGCACCAGAATGCCCTGCGAGGCATCTACCAGGATCACAGCCAGATCCGCGAAGGATGCACCAACTGCCATATTCCGGGTGTATTCCTCATGGCCGGGGGTATCTGCTACGATAAAGCTGCGGTGATCTGTCGTAAAATAGCGGTAGGCCACATCAATCGTGATTCCCTGTTCGCGCTCTGCCATCAGCCCGTCAAGCAGCAGCGAATAATCAATTCCGCCGCTGCGGCTCCCGACCTTGCTGTCAAGTGCCAGCGCCTTTTCCTGATCGGCATAGAGGAGCTTGGCATCATACAGAATATGCCCGATCAGCGTAGATTTTCCATCATCCACACTGCCGCATGTGATGAATTTCAGAAGTCCCTTCATCAGAAATAGCCCTCCCTCTTTCTTCTTTCCATGCTGCCTGCCGCCTCGTTGTCAATTACACGGGATGTGCGCTCCGATTCTACACTGCTCAGCGTTTCCTCAATGATCTCATCAAGGGTATGCGCGGTCGATTCGATGCCTCCGGTCAGAGGGTAGCAGCCAAGCGTCCGGAACCGGACGGATTTCATCTGCGGCACCTCACCTTCGCGCAGGGGGAACCTTTCATCATCGACCATAATGATATTGCCATCCCGCTCCACGACAGGGCGCTCCGCTGCAAAATACAGCGGCACAATGTCGATGTGCTCACGGCGGATATACTGCCAGATGTCCTTTTCTGTCCAGTTGGAGATCGGGAACACACGAATACTCTCGCCCTTGTGAATGCGGGTGTTGTAGAGCTTCCACATCTCAGGGCGCTGGTTCTTCGGATCCCATGCATGGGTCGCACTTCGGAAAGAGAAGATCCGCTCCTTGGCGCGGGATTTCTCTTCATCACGCCTGCCGCCGCCAAATGCCGCTGTGAATCCATATTTGTCAAGCGCCTGCTTGAGCGCCTGGGTTTTCATGATGTCCGTATAGGCGCTGCCGTGGTCGAAGGGATTGATCCCGCGTGCTACGCCGTCCTGGTTGATATATTCCAGCATTTCGATGCCGAGACGCTTTGCAGTACGGTCGCGGAAGTCAATCATTTCCTTGAATTTCCATGTCGTATTGACATGCAAAAAAGGAAACGGCGGCTTTTCTGGATAAAATGCCTTCATCGCAAGATGCAGCATGACAGAACTGTCCTTACCGATCGAGTAAAGCATGACAGGTCTTTCGCATTCTGCCGCCACCTCCCGGATAATATAGATCGCTTCTGCCTCCAGTTCGTCAAGATGCGTCAGTTCACCCATTATGGTTGCCTCCTGATTCAATATTGATTCGATTCCTTCCGATTCACCTGGATTTCGGTGGTACGTCCGTCCGGATGTTCAATGATCCATCGGAGAATCTCTCCCTCCTGTTCGGTATGCAGCATACTCCCCTGCCCGCCAATATCTGCACCCAGATAAAAACGAATGGCAGATACCGGGCATTCCTTGACACAGGAGGTGCATCCCCAGCAGTCGCGGGGATATTTGATATACGCGCGGTGATCGCAGTCAAATTTGATGAGTGTACCGGGGCAGACATCATGACATCTGCCGCAGCCGATACAGATCTTGCTGTCAATCCTGATGCTCATAATGACACCCCTTTCCGGTCACAAGATCACGCAGGATCACCCGGATCTCTCCATTTTCCATGCGGGAATTGACATACACATTCCAATGTGCGTCATCCCGGTCAGGATAATCGAGATGCTCTGCAAAGCTATGCCAGCGCGTTTCCTGCCGTGCTGCCAGATGTGCAATGACACTCCGGCAGACTGTCAGACGCTCACGAAGCTCATAAATATACATAAGCTCCTGAAAATCCGATGCATGCAGCGTATCCGATAATGCTTCAATCTGTCGGATCTTTTCATCGGCAAGGGCAAGCTGTCCGGCATTGTACCGGTAATTCGTTTTAATTCCGCCTGCGTAGCTGTCCATGACTGTCTGCATCGCTTCTTCAAGCTGCTCCGTTGTATAGAGAGTATTCCTGTCAGATAAGAAATGCCCGATCTCATGCAAATGCGCATCAATATGCTCTTGCGGGATGCTTGCATGATCGCAGTCGAGCAGGAAATGCAGGACAGATTCGGCAGCGATCTCTCCTTCTGCCAATGCGCCGGTGACATATTTCTGCGGGGCACCGCCGCACACATCCCCGGCTGCATAAAGCCCGCGGATGGTCGTTGCACGCCCGGTATCGACCCAATAGCCGCTGGCCGTATGACCACCGACAATATAGGGCTCCGTCCCTTCAATTTCGACGTTCTGCGATGCGGGGCCATGCCCGGTTTCGATCCATTTGAGCGTCTGGGAAGGCGCCATATTCAGATAGGCCTTCATCAGTGAATCCTGCTGTTCATCGGAAATGCCTTCTGTACGCAGGAAGCACGGGCCTCTCCCCTCCTGGTTTTCATTGACAGTGCCATAGACACGTTCGGAAGTGGTCAGTCCGTATTTCTGCTCATAGACCTCACCCAGGGAATTGATCTGCCTGGCACCAACACCCTGTGCAAGTGTTCCCGTCGGTGCGATGGTGTCCTTGCAGCGAAGTGCGATAAATCGCATTTCAAAGGTCGTCATCTCGGCACCATGGCGGATTCCCATGGCGTAACCCGCTCCCGTATTGAAGGGCGGGTACCACATCTTATGACGGGAAAATCCGGGGTTATTGGGCTTGTATAATCCTGCCGCACCACCGGTCGCCACAATCACGGCATCTGCCTGAATGACATAAAACGTATCATTTTCAATGCCGATGCCATAAGCACCACAGATTCGGTTATCCTGTACTTCAAAGTCAATGATGTTCACACGGTTGAGCACCGTCACCTGATCGAGCGCCAATACGGCATCTGCAAGCAGCGGCTTGATGTTTTCACCGTTGATCTTGATGTTGCGCCAGCCGCGGGAGACATAGTTTCCGGCTGCATCCTTGAGAATGACAAGTCCAAGCTGTTCGAGCCGGCGCGTCACAGAATTGAGCCGCTCTGACATGGTGACCAGAAGATCCTCACGGGCAATACCTGCGGCATCGTGCATACAGTAATCTGCATAATCCTGCGGCGTGTGACCCTCTGTAATATAAGCATTGAGCGCATTCACACCCGCTGCAAGACAGCCGCTCCGGCGGATGTGCGCTTTCTCACAGATCAATACCTGCCTGTCAGACTGTTCTGCGATCGTCAGCGCTGCCCAGCAGCCGGCGGTACCGCCGCCGATGATCAGGACATCTGTGTGTAGAAATTCCTTTTTCATGATGCCTCCTGTCAGAGAATGACAAGCTCCTCACGGTTTGCTTCTGTCCCCTCGATATGGAAGGAATTCAGAACAGGGCTATTCGCATCCTGCAAAGACAGGATCAGATAACTTGCCCGGCTGTCAAAAGCCAGACGTTTATCCTCCTCAGAGGGACGCGACGGAGAGGCCGGATGTGAATGCCAGTTGCCCAGCGGAACAAATCCACCTGCACGCATATCCTTGATCGCAGTAAGCTGTTCCTTGGGATCAAGTGTGAAATGCTCCTCGGCATGATCGATATTGGTCAGGATGTAGACACGTTCAATGTGCTTGTCATCGCCGTCGATCGTACCGCCGATCAGACCACACGCCTCCACCGGTGCTTCCTGTCTGGCATGTGCGAGAATACGTTCATAATCCTCTTTATGCATGGTGATCATAATCCGGTTCCCTCGCATTCTGCCTGTTCATAGTCGATCAGCTTTGTAATGGTCGGATTGCTGCCGCATACCGGGCATTTGCTGGTATCGTGCGGAAGCGTGATCTTGCGGAAATCCATATTCAGTGCATCATACGTCAGGAGAGATCCCGTCAGGAGCTTACCCTGTCCGATGATATATTTGACTGCTTCCATTGCCTGCAGGCTGCCGATCACACCGCCCATCGCACCAATGACGCCTGCCTGCTTGCAGGTCGGCACAGCGTCCTTTGGCGGCGGTTCCTTGAAGACACAGCGGTAGCAGGGGCCTTCTCCGGGGACATAGGTCATGAGCTGACCCTTGAAACGGATGATGCCGGCATGTGAAAACGGCTTTTTCGCCATGACGCAGGCATCATTGATCAGGAATTTCGCCGGGAAATTGTCTGTCCCGTCGAGGATGAAATCATAATCCTTGATGATGTCGAGGATGTTTTCACTCGTAATGAATTCGTGATACGTCACGACCTTCACATCCGGATTGATCGCTTCCATGGATTCTCTGGCAGACTCTACCTTGGGCTTGCCGATATCAGCAGTTGCATGAATGACCTGACGCTGGAGATTGGAGAGATCCACCTCATCTGCATCCGCAATGCCGATGGTACCGACACCCGCTGCTGCAAGGTACAATGCGGCCGGTGCTCCAAGCCCGCCAGCTCCGATGATCAGCACCTTTGCATTCAGCAGCTTCTTTTGTCCCTTCGCACCGACCTCCTTGAGGATGATGTGGCGGGAATAGCGTTCGATCTGCTCATTCGTTAATGCCATACTGACCGCCTCCCATGAAATACAGGAACTCCACACTGTCGCCGTCATGAAGCACCGTGCTCTCGAATGCGCCGCTCTCGACAAATTCATCATTGATGGTGACGGTCACATACTGCGGGGTCTCGACATTCTCATCAATCACCAGCTGTGCTACGGTCAGTCCGTCTGCAACCTCTTTCTGTACGCCTGCTACTGTAATCTTCATAATCGTTTCCTCCTTAAAGTGCTGCAATTGCAGCTTCAATTTCTTCTGCATTGACTGCGCCGCGCAGACGGTTCACCTCAGTGCCGCCCTGAAACAACACAAGCGTCGGTGCTGCCTGGATCTCATATTGTTCTGTCAAGGCTTCCTCATAGAGAATATTGACCTTGACAATCTTCACCTGCTCTCTGAACTGCTCCTCAAGCCGGGTCAGGATCGGAGACAGGCGCTTGCAGGGAATGCAGCTGTCGGAATAAAAATCAACCAGCACCGGCTTCTCTGCGGCCAGTACCTCTGATTCAAATTCCGCTGCCGTAATGCGCTGTGCCATGTCAATCCCCCACCTTTCTGACGATGAGGGTATAGGTTCCGTCGCCGTTGTCATCGAGCTTCAGGATCTTGTGTCCCTCCTCCTTGATGCTGCGCGGAACATTCTGCACCGGTTCTCCGTCGTTCATTCTGACAGCGAGAATATCGCCGTCGTCGAGTTCTTCAAGAGCCACCTTTGCCTTGACAAAGGTCACCGGGCAAACCACATCCGTAATATCTACGGTGTCTGTAATCGTAATATCAGCCATTATGATACGCCTCCATGATTTTCTCATTAAATTTGTCCCACCCGATCCGGTCAAGCGTAAACTTAAAACGTTCCCCCGGAAGAGCATTGTCGTCAAAGAACTGAATTGCCGTGTCGCAGATGCGCATGAGCGTGTCATGATCCTCGATAAACGGGATCACTGCTTCACCCTTGGCAATGTGATTGCCGAACAGTCCGCCAAAGCTGACGACATACCCCTGAATCGTGTCCCATGCATCCGTAGGACAGGCCTTGCAGCAGCGTCCGCAGAAGTTGCACAGGTCACTGTTGACCGTGATCTTGCCATCCTCCAGCGCAATCGCCTTGCTGCGGCATGCCTTGACACAGACACCGCAGGAAATGCAGTCCGCTTCACGCCATGTCACCTTGATGCCGCCCTTGATACCAAGATCATTCTCCTCGGCTTTCAGACAGTTGTTCTGGCAGCCGGTGATGCCAAACTTGAATTTATGCGGCAGCTCTCTCGCAAAATACCGATCATCAAGCTCCTTGGCAAGCGCATAGGTATCAATACATCCGCTCGGACAAATCGCTGCGCCCTGACAGGCCGTAATGGTTCTGACACGAGGTCCGCAGACACCCGGCTCCACACCGCCGTCTGCAAGTGCTGCCTTCACGGAATCAATCTCCTCGAGCTTGATAAAGGGAATCTCAATACTCTGACGCGAGGTCAGATGCACATGACCGTCGCCGAATTGTTCTGCGACCTCTGCGATCTTGGCAAGCTGTACTGCCGTGACATTGCCGCCGACCACGCGCAGGCGCAGAGAAAAATGATTCTTCTGCTTCTGCCGCATAAAGCCGCCCTTTTTCAGTGTTCCGTAATCTACTGCCATGGTACTCACTCCTTTATTATGACTGTGATGCTTCTATTGCCTGGGAAAAATCCGCGATCAGATCTTCGGCGTCTTCAATTCCGACACTGATGCGGATGGTGTCGCTGTATACCCCCGCAAGCTCTTGTTCCGCTTCGCTGCTATGCGCATAGATCGTACTTGCCGGATGAATAACAAGCGTCCGGACATCTCCGATATTCGTAGCGATCTTCGCATATTGCAGGTGATTCATCAGACGAAACGCCCGTTCCTTACTACCTGTACGGATGGTCAGGATCGCACCGCCCTTCCCGCCGAACTGGGCTTCAGCCAGTGTATGAGACGGACTGGAGGCAAGGCCGGGATAATTAACTTCGATCCCCGGTGTATGAGCAAAGAATTCCGCGAGCTTCTGTGCATTACAACAGATTTTTTCCATCCGCAGACCTAAAGTTTCCAGGCCGATGGTATTCAGAAATGCATGAAACGGTGCCAGACAACAGCCTGTATTGCGCCAGATGTCATTCCGGAGTCTTGCCAGATAAGCAAATTTCCCGAAGCGCTTATACTCAGAAAATCCAGGATAGCGCTCCGGATTCCAGCTGAAATGTCCGCTGTCAATAATCACACCGCTGATCGCATCACCGCTTCCGTTGATATACTTGGAAGTCGAATGGATCACAACATCCGCACCGTATTCAAACGGATGCACAAGATACGGTGTTGCCGTTGTGCTGTCGATCAGCAAAGGAATACCGTGCTTGTGACACACCTCTGAAACCGCCCGGATATCAACGATATCCAGCTTCGGATTGCCAATCAGCTCGGTGAATACTGCTTTTGTGCGATCGTTAATCAAGGATCCGACCGATTCGGCAGTAATGGAATCTGCAAATCTTGTCACAATTCCAAATGCCTGGAGGTCACGCAAAAGATCAATTGTACCTCCGAATAGCCCTGCTCCGGCAATGATCTCATCTCCGGATTGCAGGATATTCAGAAGAGACATTGTAACCGCCGCCATTCCCGAGGAACAGGCTACTGCGCCGATGCCCCCTTCTAAAGCCGCGATCCGCTTTTCAAAGGCATCTACTGTCGGATTCCCGATCCGGGAATATGCAAAACCCGGTGCTTTGTTATGGAATACCTCCTCGAGCTTTTCAGCAGATCCGTGAGAAAATGCGCTGACCTGATAGACAGGCGGCAGCGTCGCACCGTTCGGATCGGATGCATCCGCTTTATGTAAAAGTGCTGTATTGAACTGCATGGACATTCACTCCCTTAGTTGTGTTGTAGGAACAATATTATTATAGCCTATTAAACATAGTAAGTCAATATGCTTTATGAATATTCTATCAATATAACATATATAACCAGTAGGTTAAGTATAGATTTGTTGAAAATACCCACTTGTTTTTTCAGTCCTGTCATGCTATAATAACTATATACATATGTTTACTATGTTTTAAGAATACAAACTTGAAAGGAAGTGATCGTCATGAAGATCTCCACCAAGGTCGAATGCGGTATCATCGCACTGGTGGACATCTGTATCCATGCCGACGGAGATGAGGTCGTGACCATTGTAACAATCGCACGGCGACAGAACCTCTCGGCAAAATATCTCGAACAGATCGTTCCTCTGTTGAAACACGCTGATATCATACGAAGCGTCAAAGGTGCCAAGGGCGGATACAGACTCTCACGCTCGCCGCAACAGATCAATATGAAACAAGTGGTAACAGCACTCGACAGCACTGTGCTGAGCGATGCGGTATTCGATCAGATGGAACAGACGCATATCATCTCAGCGATAGACAAATGCATGTGGAACAGGATGTCTGATTCGCTTCGCAATATTGCAGAGCAGATCACCCTTGCGGATATTGCGGAGCATTACGGACAGATCTCTGATGAAAATGCAGAACAGCTGATGTACTATATCTAATTCTATGTTTGAAAAACGGCTAAGAAATTCTTAGCCGTTTTTGTTTCTTTTGAAACGCATTCAGTTTTTGGTGACGACTGAAACACTTCGCGGCGGCACCGGCGTTGAGAAGACAATCTGCGTCGAAGTCTTGCCAAACCGCGACAGCTCACCGATAAATGTATCCAACTCCTGCGTGCTCGGAAATGCAACCTTGATCAGCATGGAGTATTCCCCTGTCACACAATTGCATTCCAGGACATTGGGACAAGCCTGGACAAATCCGTAAAATTCAGGCTTTCGCTTCGTTTCCAGATCCAGACTGATAAATGCGGTAATATGATAGCCCAGCTTCTGCCTGTCGATCTGTGCATGATACCCCTGAATGAGTTGCTGCGCTTCCAGTTTTTCAATCCGCGCTGAAACGGCAGGTGCAGACAGAAACACCTGTGCAGCAATCGCCTTGAGCGGCATCCGTGCATTCTGCTGAAGAATCTCTATCAGCTTTTCATCAATCTGATCCATAGGTTACCTCCTTTATGAAAAAAAGCGTATTTCTCCCTTATTGGAGAAATACGCTTCATTGCGTAAATTACATTCAATTCCTGTGACAAACAGACTGTATTGCGTTATGTAAACGTGCAGTAATCAGGACTGTACCTTCTTCTGCTCCGCAGCTTCCGCCTTTGCAAGCTGCTGTGCGGCATCATTCTTGACCGGTTCATTCTTCTTCTTTCTGAGCTTGTCCAGCTTTGCACGGCGATCCTGGAGATCCTTCAGAGAATTGGTGTAGAAGCCCTCCGCTTCACGGAAGCGGTTGCTGATATAGGTATCGGTAGCCTGCTTGATGGCTTCGCACTCAGCCTTGGCTCTCTGGATATCCTGCTGTGCAGCGGCACGCAGGTCATCACATTCCTTCTTGGCCTTGGTAACAGCCTCAACGGCACGATTCTTTGCCTCACGAACAATGGCTTCTTCGGAAACAAGCACCTTTGCACGCTCCTCAGACTGACGAACGATCTGCTCAGCCTTTGCCTCAGCTTCCTTGATGATGCGGTCACGGTCAAATGCAACCATTTTCGCATGCTTGATCTCCTGCGGCAGATTCAGACGGATATCATTGATCAGTTCACGCAGACGCTCACCGTCAATAATCGACTTGTGCGTTGCAAGCGGAACATGGGACGCTTTATCCAGAAGCTCGTCCATATCATCTAAAATTTCTTCAATACTCATTATGATCCTCCTTAATAAGCCGCTTTTGAATGGTTTCTAAGATACACTCGGGCACAAAAGGACTGATGTCCCCGCCGAAGTATGCAACCTGCTTGACAACGCTCGAGCTCAGATACATATTTTCCTTACTCGTCGTCAGAAATACAGTTTCTGCGCCTTCATACAAAACCTTATTTGTCAGCGCCATCTGAAATTCATACTCAAAATCGCTGACTGCACGCAGACCCTTGACAATCGCCACTGCATGTACACGCCGGACATAGTCTACCAGCAGACCGTCGAGAATGTCGATCACCACATTATCCAGATGCGCTGTCGCATCTGCAATCATCATCATACGCTCTGTCGCTGTAAAGCTGGCAGTATTCTTTGTAGCATTCGTAGAGATCAGCACGATGACCTTGTCAAACAGTGTTGATGCACGGGTGATGATATCCAGATGACCGAGCGTGACCGGATCAAAGCTGCCGGGACACACCGCAACTCTTCTCAAGATTCCTCAACCTCCTCCGGTTTCAGCAGTGATACTACTATTTTACCATAAAAATATTCTTTTTGCAACCTTAAATTCAAAATTTTTTCCGGTAAGATGCAATTTTTTTCATGCTCTGCAATAACCGCACCTCCCGGACGCACCAAAGGTGCCAGAAGCGGCAGGATCTTGCCAAGAATATCCATCCGATACGGCGGATCAAGCAGTACAATATCATAGCTTTCCGGCCGCTGCATCGCGATAAACTGCTCTGCTGCCATCTTGTGCAGCTCAGCGCGGTCGATCAGATGCGTTTTCTTCAGGTTCTGCTTGACAACATCCAGTGACTTCTGGGACAGATCTACAAATACAGCTTGCTTTGCACCGCGGCTGAGCGCTTCGATCCCGAGCTGCCCGGAGCCGGCAAAGAGATCGAGCACCCTTGCCCCCGGTACATCGAACTGAATTGCCGAAAACATACCCTCCTTGACACGGTCAGTCGTGGGACGCACATCCAGTCCCTCGAGTGTATCAAGGCGAATTCCCCTTGCGCTGCCTGTGATTACCCTCATGTGTCCTCTCCTTCCCCATGCAGAAAGGTATAAAGCCGTTCTGCTGTCTTTTGCGGGATGCCTGCTGCATGAAGCACCTGCGTGCTTGCTGCCTCCAATGCATCCTTCGTTTTGAAATGTGCCATCAGCTTTTGTGCGGTCTTGTCTCCGATTCCCTCGACCTGGGTCAGTTCGGAGGCAAAAGTGCGTTTTTTGTGTTTCTTATGCATATATGCCACGGAATACCGGTGTACTTCATCCTGGATCCTTGTCAGGAGCATAAATGCATTCTGCGTTCCGGATACACTGATCTCACCGCCGCCCGTAGCAATGGCCCGCGTGCGGTGCTTATTGTCCTTGACCATGCCGTAAAGTGCAATCTCCGGTGCCATTTCCTGCACGATCGGCGCAACCGCATTGACATGTCCCTTTCCGCCGTCAAGCAGGATCAGATCGGGAGTCCGCGCAAAATAAGGATCATCCGGATCTCCCAGATGCGAGAGTCGCCTGCGGATGACCTCACGCATACATGCATAGTCATTCTGCATTTCACTTTCCCGGATGGAGAAACGCTTGTAGGCCTTTTTCAGCGGCCTGCCATTTTCAAACACAACCATTCCGGCAACCATGGATTCCGATGCAAGATTGGAAATATCATAGCTTTCGATATACTTTGGAACCTTATCCATCCCCAGGATCTTCCCGAGTGCTTCAACCGCCAGAAGCTCCTTGCCGGTGCGGTTCTCGTGTACTGCAATGTATTCGACGGCATTTTCCTTTGCCATCCGTGTCAGCTCCGCGCCGTCACCACGCTGGGGAACTGTCACTTTCACACGCCTTCCGGCCTGCTGTGACAACATTTCTGCAAGCATGTCCATTTCTGCAACCGGTGATTCCAGCAGGATCACACGCGGCAGATCCGTCCGTCCATGGTAGAAACGCGGAACAAATGCATCGAGAGGCGATTCATCGGCTTCCTCATTGAAATGGTAATTTTCCTTATCATAGAGACGGCCGTCACGATACATCAATACGGAAATGCAAAGGTCATCTCCATTATCCGCCGTGCCGATCACATCTGCGTCACGGAAGCGGTTATCAATGATTTTCTGCGATTCTCCCGCCTTCTGAATGGCACGGATGCGGTCACGAAGCATTGCTGCTTTCTCGAAATCGAGAAGTTCGGATGCCCGTTCCATTTCCTGCTGCATCCTTTCTACGGAAGCAGCGCTTCCTCCACGGATATAGGCAATGGCCTGGTCAATCAGCTCACGGTATTCTGCCTGAGAAATTTTCCCGCGGCAAAGCCCCATGCAGCGCTGAATGTGATAATTGAGACAGGTTCTTCCCTTGCCGAACTGCTGCGGAAACTTTTTGGTGCAGGTAGGAAGGCGGAATACCATATTGACCTCCTCCACCGTGGATTTCGTGACAAATCCGCCGGTATAAGGCCCGATATACATGGCTCCGTCATCCATCTTCTGCTTTTCCGCTGTGATGCGGGGAAACGGTTCATTGGAAACCTTGATGTAATGATAGCCCTTGTCATCCTTCAGGAGAATGTTGTAATGCGGCTTGTGCTGCTTGATAAGGCTGCATTCCAGCAGCAATGCCTCATATTCCGAACCGGTCACGATAAAATCGTAATCGTGAACATGTGATACCATCCGGGCGACCTTCGGAAGATGATCGGCACCAAGCCGGAAATAACTGCTGACACGGTTGTGCAGATTCTTCGCCTTGCCAATGTAAATGATGCCGCCCTGCACATTTTTCATCAGATAGACACCCGGCGAAGTCGTCAGCTGCGCAGTCTTCTCGCGAAGATAGGGCAGCCGCGGATTCTGCCGTTCTAAAATCCAGGATTCCGGATCAAACATGCTGCCCCTTCCTCCTTTGCTTACAGGTCAATCCGATAGGAATTGATCATAAATGTCTGATGGTTCTTCTGCGGCCAAGTTTCTTCGTGACTGCCGGTCGGTATGCCGCCGGCTTTCTGAATCACACGGTTGCTGCCGATGTTTTCCCGGACAGCTTCGATCAGAGCCATATGAAAGCCATCCTCCTTCAACTGCTTGAGAACAGCGTTCAGTGCTTCGGTCATGTAGCCGTTGCCCCAGTAAGCTCTTCCGGAACAATACCCAATCACAGGAATGCCTTCATGATAACCCACAACATCAATCATTCCCATGAATTCCTGATCTGCACGCCGGACAATACCCCAGCGGTAGCATTCCGGCTTGTCATAGTCTCCGAGCCAGAAGTCCATCACAGCATTCGTTGTGTCAATGCTCTCATGAACATTCCAGGTCATATATTTCGTGACTTCCGGATCATTGGCATAATGGGCATAAATATCCGCTGCGTCTTCCCTTCTGACCTTGCGCAGAAGCAGTCGTTCCGTTTCAATCTCCCGCATCCGAATCACCTCCGTAGGCAGTAGTTTTAATCAAAGAATGAACTATTGAATTTTGTTTCGCGCGCCCTGTCTCCGTGGCAGTCCACCATAATGCGCTCCTGCCAGAGCAAAAACCGAAGGATGCCAAAGAACACGACATAGGCAATGGAATTGGCAAACAAGGTTACATACACATGCAAATGGAATACAACGCCGAACATTCCGGCCAGAATGATGATTTCCGCCACGATCAGTGCAATTTCCAGATAGGTGTTTTTCGGTTCAAGCGCCAGGTAGGTGAAGCAGACGATTCCGGAGAAAACGGAATGTCCGATGTTCAGCGCCATTGAACCGGATTCATACCAGGAGATCCTGTCGGCATTGAAATCGAGAATCATGATAACGATTTCTGTAATCAGATATACCAGCATGGCTAATTTCATCAGATAACGCTGCCGGACGATTCTGTGAAAATTCAGCAGGGAAAGCAGCATGAATACAAACCCGATTGTTTCAATTGTGTAGGCACAGATTTCCAGCGGAACCAGTACCAATCCGTTTTTTTCGATCGACCAGTAGTAGACTGCGGCACAGAATGCAAACAACAGGAAAAAGATGTTCGCCAGCTGCCCGAATTCAAAGCAGCGTCTCAGCTTCGGATGCATCCTGCATCACCCCTGCTTTGCCTGCAGCGCACGCTGACCAATATCGTGACGATAGTGTACCTGATCCCAGGAAATCGTCTCCACTGCCTTGTAAGACTTTGCCAGAGCAGCCTCCAGGGTTTCTGCAGTTGCAGTCACGCCCAGCACGCGTCCGCCTGCGGTCAGAAATGCACCGTCTGCATACTTCGTTCCGGCATGGTAAACAAATGCACCGGATACCTGCCCCTTTTCATCAAGGCCTGAAATGGCCTTGCCGCTCTCATACTTCACCGGATAGCCGCCGCTTGCCATGACAACGCAGGCAGCGCTTTCCTGCTTCCACTGTACATGCAGCGTATCCAGATTACCGCGATAGGTGGCCTCCATGATGTCAACCAGATCCGTATCGAGCAGCGGCAGAACGACCTGCGTCTCCGGATCACCGAAACGGCAGTTATACTCAATCACCTTCGGGCCATTCGGCGTCAGCATCAGTCCGAAGTACAGGCATCCTGTAAACGGTCTGCCCTCCTGCTGCATTGCAGCGATGGTCGGCTTGAAGATCGTTTCCATGCACTGGGCAGCGATCTCGTCAGTATAATACGGATTCGGCGCAATCGTTCCCATACCGCCGGTATTCAATCCCTGATCGCCGTCAAGGGCACGCTTGTGATCCATCGAGGAGATCATCGGAACAACGGTCTTGCCGTCTGTAAAGCTCAGGACGGACACCTCAGGACCGGTGAGGAATTCCTCAATGACAATGCGGGCGCTGCTCTCACCGAACTTGTGCTCATCAATCATTTCGCGGACAGCCGCAACAGCCTCCTCCTCATTCTGGGCGAGGATAACGCCCTTGCCGAGTGCAAGACCATCTGCCTTGATGACCGTCGGGTAGGTGTTCTGCTTCTTGATATAAGCAATGGCAGATTCACTGTCGGTAAAGACCTCATAGCCGCCGGTCGGAATGCCGTATTTCTTCATCAGATCCTTGGAGAAGATCTTGCTGCCTTCGATGATGGCAGCATTTGCCTTCGGGCCGAAGGTCATGAAGCCCTCTGCCTGCATGGCATCGACCATGCCGAGTACAAGTGGGTCATCCGGTGCGACAACCACCAGATCCGGCTGCAGCTCCTTGGCGAGCTTCACCATGCCTTCAATATCCGTCGCCTTGACATCAAAGCACTTTGCATACCGGGAAATACCGCCGTTTCCAGGGGCACAGAACAGCTCTGTGGTACGCTTGCTCTCTGCGAGCTTCATGATGATGGCGTGCTCTCTGCCGCCGCCGCCGACTACTAAAATTTTCATAGGGGTAGCCTCCTTAAAGGTTGGATGATTCGCCGTCAGACGGCGCAAATTTATTCTGATGATATTCCATCGCACCTGCACAGATCAGGCAAACAACTGCTGCGAACAAAACAACAGGAAGGATATTCCCGAAAGAATCCGCCTGGGCGAATGCAGCTACAGTGTCAACGCCTTCCGCATTCATAAATCTCGACAAGATGAAGCGCCGGATCAGTGTACAGATCCCTGATATTCCGTAAAAGAGAATGGGCGTTGCAATGATTTTTGTCAAGGCGCTGGTTTGTGAGAAATGGCTTTTCATCGCCAGGATCACTGTCGGAACGCATGTTGCAGCAACAAATGCAAGAAGTACAAGCTTCCATTTCATAGGAAAAGTCAGTTCATAGTGATAAATCAAGCTGCTGATCTGTTCATAAAACAGGATACAAACAAAGCGCACTGCCAGATAACCCAGACTTCCGATCATTGCAAACATAGTCAGCGGTCTGGTCGCTTCCCTTTTGGGAGCGGTCATCTGGTACTCGATCGCGCATGCACATGCCAGCAGAACGAATGCTGCGGTGTAGAGATAAAATACAGGCTGCACCAGATTCATGAGCCTCGAATATTGAAATATGGCTTCATTTCCCAGCATATGATTTCCGACGAATAATACGATTGGATACCCCAGTACACTCCGACCGAAATAGCACACAGGCAGTAAGATCGCAGAATTCACGGCACTCTGGTGAGTGACGGTCGTCTGACGAGACTGCCAGACAGCATAGACCAGAAGCGGCACTTCCAGCAGGTACAGGATCATTGCCATTGTAACAACACCGGCAGATAACTGCTGCGGCTCGTCATGATGGTACACCAGCATTTCCAGCGGCGAACTCAGCACGGTCATGAGAATCTGGAGTCCGAGGCAAGCAGCAATGAGGATCCAGGCAATTTTGGTAAGACGAATGGTCGCGATTGGTTTTTCCATATTTCCTCCAATACGCAAAGCGCCTTACCCCTCCGAAGAGGGGCAAAGCTGTTTTCTGCTATGAAATTCGATCAATGATGGAACAGACGGATGCCGGTGAATGCCATTGCGATATTGTACTTGTTGCAGGTCTCGATGACATTGTCGTCACGGATAGAACCGCCGGGCTCTGCAATGTAAGCAACACCGGACTTCTTTGCACGTTCGATGTTGTCACCGAACGGGAAGAATGCGTCCGATCCAAGACACACATCGGTATTCTGTGCAAGCCATGCCTTCTTCTCCTCGACGGTAAATACCGGCGGCTTTACCTTGAAGATACGCTGCCACTCACCCTCGCGGAGTACGTCCTCATACTCATCGCCGATGTAAACGTCGATCGCATTGTCACGGTCAGCGCGGCGGATGTCGTCTACGAACTGTAGTCCGAGTACCTGCGGAGACTGACGCAGCCACCAGTTATCTGCCTTCTGGCCAGCCAGACGAGTGCAGTGAATTCTCGACTGCTGTCCGGCTCCAATGCCGATTGCCTGGCCGTCCTTGACGTAGCAGACGGAATTGGACTGGGTATACTTCAATGTAATGAGCGAGATCAGAAGATCATCCTTCTTGTCATCCGGAATCTCCTTGTTTTCGGTCACGATGTTGGAAAGCATCTCGCGGTTGATGTCGAGCTCGTTTCTGCCTTGCTCAAAGGTCACGCCGTAAACCTGCTTGTGCTCGATCGGATCCGGTGTATAGCTCTCGTCGATCTGGAGAATGCAATAGGTGCCCTTACGCTTGGACTTGAGAATTTCCAGTGCTTCCTTATCATAAGCCGGTGCAATTACGCCGTCAGACACCTCACGCTGGATCATCTTGGCCGTGCAGACATCCACCTTATCAGAAAGTGCAATGAAATCACCGTAGGAGGACATTCTGTCTGCGCCGCGTGCTCTTGCATATGCGGATGCAAGCGGAGTCAGCTCGCCAAGATCATCCACCCAGTAGATCTTCTTGAGCGTATCGGACAGCGGTCTGCCAATTGCGGCACCTGCCGGAGATACATGCTTGAAGGAAGTCGCTGCACAGACACCGGTTGCGGTTTTCAGCTCCTTGACGAGCTGCCAGCCGTTGAGTGCATCGAGCAGATTGATATAACCCGGCTTACCGTTGAGAACCGTGATCGGGAGCTCCCTTCCATCTTCCATAAAGACACGGGACGGCTTCTGGTTCGGGTTACAGCCGTATTTTAACTGCATTTCATTTGCCATTTTCAGTCAATCCTTTCCTGATTTCTAAACAAGCACGAGCTTGATAATGATTGCATGCATAAAGGGGATTCCTTACTCCTTCACATACTTGTTAATGATTCTGGACTGTGCCTTGCCTGTTGCGATGTCGATATAACGGACAAACAGAGATACCTTGTTGTCCTCGTTCAGAGCATTCCAGAGGGCTTCTGCAAAATCATCAATATCATCGGGAACCGTGATCTTCTTCGGCTCTCCCTCAAAGGACGGAAGCGGATTACCGTCGCCCATATAGGTGTGAATGAAGTGACCAAAGCCGTTGATCGGATTGCTGTACGCATAGGTGAAGCGCTCTACACAATCCGGATTTCCGTCAGCGGATTTCAGAATCGACATTGCATAGTTGAATCTGCCGCCGTCTACATGCATAATACCCGAAATTCTGGGGGTGTAGTTCGGTGCATCATCCTCATACTCGCGGGTACGCAGAGACTGTTCAAAGGTCTGCTGCTTGTCCATCAGCTCATAGATAGTATCCGTCTGATCGCCATTGGTCACAATGGTCTTGTTGCCCAGCACACGAACCGGTGCATAGATGATCAGATGCGGATCAGACAGCTTGGAAGGATCTGCCGCTTCGGTGCGAATGCCGTCCTCTGTCTCGGTAAAGACACGGTTGCGGGAATTCACGCTTCTGCCCATGATGAAATACGCAGTCACAGCAGACTTGCCGTCAGCCGACTTGCCGATCACAATGCCGCGACCGGGATAGGAATTGCTTTTCAGCTCCTCGTAAATGTCAAGTACCTTCATTGAGATTCCTCCTCATTTCTGATAATCAATAAATGCACGATCGCCGATGACTGTGATTCTGTCCTCGCAGAACAAACTGACAGCCTCGGGAAGGATCTTCCATTCTGCCTGCTCCATAACGCGGCGCTGCAGAATCTCCGGTGTATCATCATTTTCGACTGTAACCGGCTTTTGCAGGATAATGGGGCCTCCGTCACAGATCTCGGTCACGAAATGTACGGTCGCACCGGTCACCTTCACACCCTTGGCAAGTGCATGCTCATGGACATGCAGACCGTAAAAGCCGTCGCCGCAGAAGGACGGGATCAGAGACGGATGCACATTGATGATGCGATTACGGAAAGCCTGGATGATCTTGCCGTCAAGGATCGTCATGAAACCGGCAAGCACGATCAGATCGGCATATTCCTGATACAAGGCTTCATGCAAAGCCTTGCTGTAAGACGCATTGTCCGGGTAATCCTTTCGCGGAACAACACGCGTCGGGATGCCGTTTTCCCTTGCACGGGTCAAAGCATAGGCATCTGCCTTTGAAGAGATCACGCAGGTGATCTCGCCGCCGCGCAGTTCTCCGCGTTTCTGTGCGTCAATCAGCGCCTGGAGATTTGTTCCGCCGCCGGACACCAGAACGACGATGTTTTTCATGGAATGTTCTCCTTTTCCATAGTAGTTATCTTGTCATGCGATGCCAAAGAAAGTATGCGCGTGAGAAAAAGACACAGACAAAGCCAATCAGCTCATATACAGCTGGTAAGCTGCATCAGCGCGGCTCTGTCGCAGGTATCTTGCACATACCTCAAAATTGGATGCCCAGTCGTAGGCAGCCTTATAGGCACCGTCCGCGGAATCCTCGCAGTTGAGCATATCCTGATACGATGCTGTGTAGGAACTGTTCAGCTCATATTCCAGAAAAGCCAGCTGTGCATCGACAGAACCGTATTCCAGCATATTTGCATTGCAGTATGCCTTGAAAGCTTCACAGCGAGGACCGTTCCACTGAAACAGGCCGATGGAAGTCAGACCATTGGTATCCGTACTCTCACAATAGGGTCGAAAGCCGGATTCTGCCTCAATATTAGCCATGACACCGCAGGCTGCTGCACGATTGAAGCCGAGGTGATCTGTCAGAAAATCATACACCTGCTTTTTTACATCCGAGGATTCTACTCCGGCCGGATAAGAAGTGGCAGTTGCCGCAGAGGCATTCACCTCATCAAGACGCCGGAACAGATCGAGCGCATTCTGGGCAGAAAAGCCCATCGTGTTCACAAGGTACTGATACAGTGCCGTGCGGGATCCACTGACCCCGTATTCACTGTAAACAAGATCATCGGAAACAGGCTGCATCTCTTCAATCGAGATCGGCGAATACAGATACAGAGCCGTCCAGCCTGTGTATGTTTGCCCATCGATCGTACAAACGGTTTTCCCCCATCCGAAATACTCTTCGGAAACGGAAATCACAGTTCCATCCGGAATAATGCAGATGCGTTCACTCTCGGTCGTTGCAGACGGTTCTGCTCTCAGCCATACATTGTGATTGCTGCAGTACAATTGCAGCTCATGTGCCTCCGCCGACATAGGAGCACCGCACAGCATTGCGGCACTGCAAAGCACGGAAAGCATCAGACGAAGCCCTCTGTTTCTCATGATCGTCGATCACCTCGTTATGTATTTGTAAAAATGTAAAATAAAATTGCAAGTGTAATGAAATCTTTTGAAATTTTGCATAGGAGCGGCATACAAGATGCCGCTCTGTTCACTTGGGATGATGCTTGTTTACCGGTTAATCGAGGATAACACCCTCATCAGATGCAACCAGTTCACCGAGGATGTAGGCCTGCTCGCCTGCACCGTTGAGAATGCTGACAGCCTTGTCGGCATCCTCTGCATTCACGGAAACGATCATACCAACGCCCATATTGAAGGTATTGAACATGTCGCGCTCCGGAATATGACCGGTTCTGGAGATCAGGTCAAAGATCGGGAGTACCTGTACATCCTTCTTTGCAATATGCGCAGAGATACCCTCCGGTAAAGAACGCGGAATATTCTCGTAAAAACCGCCGCCGGTGATGTGAGAAACAGACTTGACAGTCACATCCTGCATCAGACGGAGTACTGACTTGACGTAAATGCGGGTCGGTGTCAGGAGCGTTTCACCAAGCGTCGTTCCCAGTTCATCGAAATGAACGGCAAGATTGCGCTCATTGATCGAGAACACCTTGCGCACCAACGAAAAACCGTTGGAATGTACACCGGACGATTTCAGGGCGATCAGGACATCCCCTGCCTTCTGGCTGGAGGTATCAACGATCTTCTTCTTATCGACCACGCCGACTGCAAAGCCTGCAAGGTCATATTCATCTACCGGATAAAAGCCCGGCATTTCGGCAGTTTCGCCGCCGACAAGCGCACAGCCTGCCTGTACACAGCCTTCAGCAACACCGGAAACGATCTTTGCGATCTTCTCCGGGTAGTTCTTGCCGACTGCAATATAATCCAGGAAGAACTGCGGCTTCGCTCCGCAGCAGATAATATCATTGACGCACATTGCCACGCAGTCGATGCCGACGGTGTCATGCTTGTCCATGAGAAATGCGAGCTTGAGCTTGGTGCCGACGCCATCCGTACCGGAAACGAATACCGGCTTCTCAATACCGGTCAGATCCGGCTCAAACAGGCCGCCGAAACCACCAATGCCGGAAAGCACACCCGGAACATTCGTCCGTGCAATGTGCTCCTTCATCAGTCTGACAGCCTCATATCCGGCAGTGACGTCAACGCCGGCCTTTTTATAGCTCTCGGAAAAACTTTTCATGGGTAATGGCCCTCCTGTTATCAAAGATAAGGCAGAAAGCTCTGCCAGATTTGCTGCCCGCATCCATTCCGTTCAGACTGTCCGGCTTGTCCGCACCGTGAACTGCTGCTCTGACGGATTTCAGGCTGGCGTATTCTCTCTGTCTTGTTGTCCCTGATGCAGTTTCTTATTCTTCGCCGCTCCAGCAATAGGTGCAAAGCTCACACTGCGGTCTGCCGATCGCACGGACAGTGCCTTCAAGCGACTGGAATTCCAGGCTCGTCAGCTTCAGCCGGCGACAGATCTCATCACGCAGCCGTCTGCCGCGCTCTGTTTCGGAGTTGCTGTATTCTGCAAGATACTTCATTCCCTCGGCACCTTCAAATGCATCAATTACCTGACGGGCAATCAGCTCCATTTCAGATGTGCTTCGCGAGAAGTTCAGATATTTGCAGCCGTACATGATCGGCGGACATGCAGAACGCATGTGTACTTCCTTCGCGCCGTTCTCGTAGAGGAATTCGACGGTCTCACGCATCTGCGTTCCGCGGACGATACTGTCATCCACGAACAGCAGGCGCTTGCCTTCGATCAGCTCATGTACCGGGATCAGCTTCATCTTGGCAACCTGGTTGCGCAGAGTCTGGCTGGTCGGCATGAAGCTGCGCGGCCAGGTAGGCGTATACTTGATGAACGGTCTTGCAAACGGGATACCGCTCTTGTTGGCATAGCCAATGGCATGGGGCGTACCGGAATCCGGAACACCGCAGACATAATCCACATCGGGCAGCCTGCCGGCCTTCATATCGTTTTCGGCCATGATCTCACCATTTCGTGTACGCATGGTCTCAACAGTGACACCCTCATAAACAGCGTTCGGATAGCCGTAATAGGTCCACATGAAGGAGCAGATCTTCAGATCATCCTTGCCCGGTGCAAGCGTTTCACAGCTCCGGGAGGTCAGGCGGACAATCTCACCTGCCTTCAGTTCCTTGAAGGTATAATAACCGAGCTTCTGGAATGCAAAGGATTCGAGCGAGCAGCAATAACCGTCATCGCGCTTGCCGATGATAATGGGCAGTCTGCCGTCCTTGTCCCGGGCGCAGATGATTCCATCCTCTGTCAGCACGATCAGGTTCATGGTGCCTTCGATCTTTTCCTGTGCATAGCGAATACCCTCTGTAAAGGTATTTTTCTGCGAAATCAGAGCACCGATCAGATCGCCGGAATTGATATTGCCGCTGCTCATGGATTCAAAGCTGGCACAGCCGTTTTCAAGCAGCTCATCGACAATCTGCTGCGCATTGCGGATGATTCCGACACTGCACACCGCATACAAACCAAGGCGTGAACGCATCAGGATGGGCTGCGGATCGGTGTCACTGATGCAGCCGATGCAGAGATTTCCCTGCATATGGGTCACATCATTTTCAAACTTGGTTCTGAAAGGCGAATTCTCAATACTGTGAATCGCCCGCTGGAATCCATGGGTCTTGCACCATGCGGTCATGCCGCCGCGGCGGGTGCCAAGATGGGAATGATAATCAGTCCCGAAGAATACGTCTGTGACGCAGTCATTTTCAGATGCTGCTCCGAAAAAGCCACCCATGTGCTTATTCTCCCATCAGGCGCTTCATGATCTCCTGGTATGCCTCCTCGACATGGCCAAGGTCTCTGCGGAAGCGATCCTTGTCGAGCTTCTCGTGAGTGGTGCTGTCCCAGAAACGGCAGGTATCCGGGGAAATCTCATCAGCCAGGATGATGGTGCCGTCAGAAGTGCGGCCAAACTCGATCTTGAAGTCGATCAGGTCGATGTTGAGCTTCTTGAAGAAGCCAACCATGAACTCGTTAACCTTGAAAGCATACTTCGCAATGGTGTCAAGCTCTTCTCTGGTAGCCAGACCCAGTGCCAGTGCATAGTAGTCGTTGATAAACGGATCGCCCAGCTCGTCGTTCTTGTAGCTGAATTCCAGAATCGGAGTCAGGAGCGCCTTGCCCTCCTCAACGCCCATTCTCTTGGAAAAGCTGCCGGCAGCCACGTTACGGATGATAACCTCGAGCGGTACAATGGATACCTTCTTGACGATGGTCTCACGGTCAGAAATCTCCTCAACGAGATGGGTCGGAACGCCCTCCTTCTCGAGCAGCTTGAACATGTAGTTCGTCATGCGGTTATTGATAACGCCCTTGCCGGTGATGGTGCCCTTCTTTTCGCCATTGAATGCAGTTGCATCATCCTTGTAATCGACGATCACCAGATCCGGATCGTTGGTTGCGAATACCTTCTTAGCCTTACCCTCGTAAAGCTGCTCACCCTTAACTACATTTGCCATGTTGATCAACCTCCAAAAATTTATATGACCCTTAAAGGGCTTTTACCTTTTCCTGCAGTGCGGCATCCTTCTTCATGACACCTGCCGCCATGTCATCCTTCATCTGCTGCAATGCCTCTGCAAGCTCCGGATCGGAAAGCGCCAGCATCTGTACAGCAAGAATCGCTGCATTGGCTGCCGCATCAATGCCAACAGTTGCAACCGGGATTCCCGGAGGCATCTGCACAGTGGCAAGGAGTGCATCCATGCCGTCAAGCGCCGTGGACTTGATCGGAATGCCGATCACCGGAAGAATCGTGTGTGCAGCAAGAACGCCGCCGAGGTGTGCCGCCTTGCCTGCTGCTGCGATAATGACACCAAAGCCGTTTGCCGCAGCATTCTTTGAAAAATCAGCAGCCGCATCCGGAGTCCGGTGCGCACTCATGACATGTACCTCATAGGGAACGCCGAAGGACTTCAGCTTTTCAACCGCAGCCTTGACAACCGGGAAGTCACTGTCACTGCCCATAATGACTGCCACTTTTTTTGACATATTGACGCCTCATTTCTCCGTGCTTTAGGGATTTTCCGGGTGAGCTGCACGGTCTGTTCGACCCGGACGATTTATTCCGTACCCTCATCCTCTGGTTCCGTTACTGCAGAAGCGGCGCCCTGGAAATTCAGATTGGAGGATGTCAGAATCATTTTATTGTCCGTATTTCTACGGAACCGAAGCTGTACCTGCACCGCAGTGCCAGGCATTTGTTCTGACTCCGCTTCGGTCAGATGATAGGAAGCTGTAAAAGAAAAATCATATGCGGAATTCCCGTCTGCCGAAGCAAAGGAAAAACCGCTGATCTCATCGAAAGCCATACCCGCAAAGCTTCCCGGCTTTGTCAGTCCGGCAATATAATCACTTGCCGAAATGGCCGGCAGTTCATCAAAGCTGCTCTCCTGAAGCATCAGCATATAGGAGGTAACAATCTTGTTGATCCGCAGCAGATCATTCTCATTCAGATCATTCAGATAGACCTGGTTGGCAACACGCCACTGCAATGCAACACCGCAGATGTCCGATGTCATAGATGCACGCCGCAGTACAGGCGAATCCCCGCCAAGATAGTAATCAAACACACAGTCTGATACTGTCAGAGAAAGCATTCCGGAATCATCTGCCTCTGCCTTTTCATAGCTGCGCGGAAACGCCAGACGAAACGCCCGATCGTACACCAGAATGCTGTCATCCTCTGCAACAGTACCCAGAAAATAGCCGTTTCCAACCGGTTCCATAGAGCTGAACACAAACGGAAGAACGACATTTTCTTCATAATCGATCCCACCGATCAGAACAGCGTCCTCGATCCTGCGGGAAACAACGACAAGAGAATCCGTAACGTCAAGAACCTCCATCCATTCCGGTTCGATCATAACAGCATCGTCTTCATTCAGGATGCCGTAATACCCGTTGGTGCTTTCAAAGACACGCATGGAACCATATGTCCGGACGATGGATTTCACCTGATCGTTTGCATCTGTATGCCCGGTGTTCTTGGCGCCGTCAAGATACATCCGCGTCAGCGCTATGCAAAGAATGATCGCAGCGATAAACAGAACGGAAATCAGCAGCTTGCTTCTGCTGCTCACTTTTCGCTTCCCTCACCCATCCGCTCGCGGTAGATCTCTTCGTTTTCACGCATCAGATAGATCGGGCGGCGCTTGACTTCAAGGTAAGTCTTGGAAAGATACTGTCCGAGCAGACCGGTGCAGAACAGCTGCAGGCCGCTCAGGAAACAGAAAATGCAAAGTGCAGCCAGGAACCGGAGATCCGCATCCTGAACAACGACTGCCTTGACAATGAATACGACCAGCAGCACGAATGCGATCATTATTGTGATAAAGCCCAGAACCGCCGCAATATCCAGCGGCGCTGTCGAAAATGCAAAAATACCTTCCAGCGAATACCGGAACAGTCCCCAGAAGGACCAGGAAGATGTTCCCGCAGGTCGCTCGACATTCTCATACTCAATGTAACGTGTCTTAAAGCCGACCCAGCTGAAAATGCCCTTGGAAAAGCGATTGTATTCGTGCATATCCAGGATCGCATTGACCATCTGACGGCTCATGAAGCGGAAATCCTGAGCTCCGTCAACGATTTCCGTCTGAGAGATCTTGTTCATGATCTTGTAGAACAGTCGTGCAAATGCCGAACGGATCTTGCTCTCGCCTTCACGGCTGACGCGCCGTGTTGTAGCGCAGTCATATTCGCCGTCCTTGACGTAATTATACATCTTCGGAAGAAATGCCGGAGGATGCTGCAGATCCGCGTCCATGACAACGACATAGTCACCGCGGGAATTTTCGAGACCTGCGTACATGCCTGCTTCCTTGCCGAAGTTTCTGGAAAACGAAATATAACGCACCCGCTGATCCTTCAGCGCCATCTCGCGAAGCAGCACCAGAGTCTTGTCACGGGAACCGTCATCAATGAACAGAAGCTCAAATGTCAGATCATCGTGCTCGGCACGCATCTGCTCCATCACCTTCTGGATCTCCTCATAAAACAGAGGCAGAACCTCTTCCTCGTTGTAGCATGGAACAATAATCGAAATCAATTTCATACGATACCTCCTGACGTCCATACCAATACATTTTTAATCATACTACAAAATCAGTAAAAATGCAAGAGGTTTTTGCGAATCTTTTTTCCTGATTCTACGCGCCGTTTTCCATCAGATCAAAATATACCGAAATATGGGACATATTCAAAAATGTTGATTTTCGTCATTTTGTACAAATTTCTGAAAGGCATTTTTCCGATCAAAAGAACCCCTCTGCCAGGCAGAGGGGTTCGGGTTCAGTCACCGATAATGGCAGCAACAGCAGCATCCATTTCCGTGGATTCATGCAGCTCAATCACGCCCTGATCGACGCACTTTGCCAGTGCCGGATCAAACGGAATCTGTGCCAGCAGCGGAATGCCGTATTCCTTGGCAATTTCGGCTGTATGGCTCTCTCCGTAGACCATGATCTTCTTGCCGCAGTCAGGACATACGGCATATGCCATATTCTCAACGATGCCAAGCACCGGAATATGCATCATATTCGCCATCTTGACAGCCTTCTGAACGATCATGCTGACAAGCTCCTGCGGGGAGGTCACGATCACAATGCCGTCCACCGGAATACTCTGGAATACTGTCAGCGGCACGTCACCGGTTCCTGGCGGCATATCCACAAACATGTAGTCCACGTCGTCCCAGATCACATCCGTCCAGAACTGCTTGACAACGCCCGCGATCACGGGGCCTCTCCAGACAACCGGATCCGTGTCATTCTCCAGCATCAGATTCACAGACATGATGTCCGTTCCGAACTTGGACTTGGCGGGGATCATGCCCAGCTCATTGCCGAGGACTCTGCCCTTGATGCCGAAAGCCTTCGGGATGGAGGGACCGGTCAGGTCTGCATCGAGAATGGCTGCATGGTAGCCTTCGCGCTGCACGCCGACAGCCAGCATACTCGATACCAGCGATTTGCCGACGCCGCCCTTGCCGCTGACAACAGCAATGACCTTCTTGATCTTGCTCAGTTCATTGGGCTTTTCCAGCAGGCTCTGCGGTGCCGTTCTCTCAGAACAGCTGCTTCCGCATGTGCTGCAGTCATGTGTACATTCGTTCATGATATTACTCCTTTTTCTTTCCTCATAAGAGGGATATTTCACCCGGAAGATACCGGGGATTTCGCTAAATCAACGGCGCGATCAGCCGAAGCACCCAGCTGACGATCCGCTTCCCGATCGGACGGGAGGCGATATCGTGCTGTGTGATCTCCGTACAGCGTTTCAGCGTTGTTTCAAAATCACGCCGGATCTGCTTCACCGTGCTGCATCCGTACAGAACGGCAGCACATTCAAAATGCAGATAGAGGCTTCTGTAATCCAGATTGATCGTCCCGACAACGCCGATATTGTCATCTGCACAGAAATTCTTAGCATGCACAAAGCCCGGTTCATACTCAAAAATGCGGACACCTTCCTCAAGCAGCTCCGGATAATAGCTCCAAGCAGTAGCGTAAGCATACCACTTATCCGGAATATGCGGCGTCATAATGCGTACATCTACGCCTTTCTTCGCCGCAAGTCCGAGTGCTGTTATGATCTCATGATCCGGCACCAGATAGGGCGTCATGATATAAACATACTCCCGCGCATGATTGATAATGTCCAGGTAAACACATTTGCCGACATATTCCTGATCGGTAGGAGAATCACCGTAGGGCTGAATGAAGCCGTCATGCCGGATCGGATGCGGACAGGCTGCCGCAAAACGCTGCATATCCTCCGGTGCTTCGCTGCCAAGTCCCCACATCTGGAGAAACATGACCGCAAAGCTCCAGGCGGCCTCTCCCCGGCACAGCATTCCGCCGTCCTTCCAATGGCCGAAGCGGAGCTTCTGGTTGATATATTCATCCGCAATATTGATGCCGCCGGTAAATGCAGTCTGGCCGTCTATGACCAGAATCTTTCGGTGATCGCGGTTATTCTGCGAGGAGGACAGGAACGGCTTGAAGCTGTTGAATACCCGGCATTCAATTCCGAATTGGGCAAGGCCTGCAAAATATGCCCGCGGCATGAGGAACTGTGTCCCGAATCCGTCATACAGCAGCCGGATCTCAATCCCCTGCGCATGCTTTTCTTTGAGCAGCTCCAGCAGCTCATCCCACATTTTTCCGGGAGAGATAATGAAGAATTCCAGGAAAATATAGCGCTTTGCTGCTTTGATCTCACGCTTCATGGCTTCAAACATGATCTCGCCGACTTCAAAATACTGCGTTTCTCCGCTGCGATAAACCGGATACCCGCCAAAATCATTCAGATAACGTGCGAGCGCCGCATGTGCTCCGGAATGCTGCCGGAGCGCATCCATCACGGCAGGATCCTGCGGCATGCTGCTGCGCGTTTCCTGAATCCTGCGGGCATATTCTCTCTTGATACGCCTGTGTCCTGCATCGGTCTTGACCAGAAGATAGGCAAGTCCTGCAAAGATCGGCGCCACCAGCATTGCAACAAGCCACGGGAGCTTATAGGACGGATTTTCAGAAGTATTGGAGATATAGACAACCAGCACCATGTCCAGTGCAATCAGAAGCAGATAGATCGGCAGATAATGCTGACTCAGGAACATCACGATCAGCGCGAGAATCACGATCTGGAACAGGAGCATCAGGACAAACAGCGTATTCCGGTTGAACAGGATCCTGATGAGCCTGCGGAATAACTTGCGCAACCGATCACCTCCTAAATAGAAGAATGGGTTATTCCTCCGGTGCAGATTGTTTCAGATAGGGGGCAAGATACTGTCCTGTATAGGAATTCTTTACAGCAGCTACCTCCTCAGGTGTACCCTGTGCAACGATCTGACCGCCGCCGTCACCGCCCTCAGGCCCCAGATCAATGATGTGATCGGCAACCTTGATCACATGCATGTTATGCTCAATAACAATGACAGTATTTCCACTGTCCACCAGACGCTGCAGCACCTCGATCAGACGATGCACATCCGCCGTATGCAGACCGGTCGTCGGCTCATCGAGAATGTAAACCGTCTTGCCGGTTGCACGCTTCGACAGCTCGGTTGAAAGCTTGACGCGCTGTGCTTCGCCGCCGGAAAGTGTTGTTGCGGGCTGGCCGATTTTCAGGTAGCCAAGTCCGACCTCCTGCAGCGTTTTCAGCTTGCGGGCGATCTTCGGGAGATGCTCAAAGAAGAGCACGCCCTCATCAACAGTCATTTCCAGTACATCATAAATGGATTTTCCCTTGTAGTGTACCTCAAGGGTCTCGCGGTTATACCGTTTCCCCTTGCAGACCTCACAGGAAACGTAAATATCCGGCAGGAAGTGCATCTCAATTTTCAGAATGCCGTCGCCCTCACAAGCCTCACAGCGGCCGCCCTTCACATTAAAAGAGAAGCGCGCAGGCCCGTAGCCATGGCTCTTGGCATCATTCGTCTGTGCAAAGAGATTCCGGATGTCCGTAAATACGCCTGTATAGGTCGCCGGATTCGACCGCGGGGTGCGTCCGATGGGCGACTGGTCAATGCAAATCACCTTATCCAGGAATTCTACGCCACGGATCTCCTTGCATCTGCCGCCCTTGATCTTGGCACGGTTCAACTGTGCCGCAAGGTGCTTGTGCAGAATCTCATTGACAAGGGAGGATTTGCCTGATCCGGAAACACCTGTCACACAGACCAGCTCTCCGAGCGGGAATTTCACATTCAGCTTGTGCAGATTGTGCTCTTCGGCACCGATGACCTCCAAGAATTTTCCGTTGCCGCTTCGGCGCGTTTTCGGAAGCGGAATCTGCTTTCTGCCGGAAAGATACTGACCGGTAACCGATTCCTTGCATTTCAGCAAGCCCTTCGGCGTACCGGAATACACGACATTACCGCCATGGACACCTGCACCGGGGCCAATGTCCACAATATAATCGGCAGCCAGCATTGTATCATCGTCATGCTCAACCACGATCAGGGTATTGCCCAGATCACGCAGGCGTTTCATCGTTGCGATCAGCATGTCATTGTCCCGCTGATGCAGGCCGATGCTCGGCTCATCCAGGATATACAGAACGCCGACCAGAGAGGAACCGATCTGCGTCGCAAGGCGGATGCGCTGGCTCTCGCCGCCGGAGAGGGTTCCGGCTGCACGCGAAAGCGTCAGGTATGCCAGTCCCACGCTGGAGAGAAAGCCGAGGCGGTCACATATTTCCTTGATAATGCGCTCGCCAATGAAATTCTCGTGCTCTGTGAGCTTCAGATTCCGGAAGAATTCAAGTGCCTTGGAAACGGAAAGCTGCGTCAGCTCATAGATATTCAGACCGCCGACCGTAACGGAAAGCACCTCAGGTTTCAGGCGGGCACCGTTGCATTTCTCGCAGACGACTTCGCCCATATAATCCTCAAGATCGGCACGGGCATAGACGGAGTTTGTCTCCTGATAGCGCCGTTCCAGATTCGGGATGACGCCTTCAAATGCGGAGAAGTAGGCGCCGCCGCCAAGATCACGGCTGCGGTGCAGCAGGAGCTTTTCTCCCTTCGTACCGTACAGGAAGGTATCCACGACCTCCTTCGGGAGCTGCTCCACCGGGGTATCGAGGGAGATGCCGTACTTTTCTGCGATGGCATTATAATACATCATGGCAATAGAGCCATCCTCCAGGTGATTCCAACCGGAAGCATGGATGGCACCGCCAAGAATACTCAAAGACGGATTTGGCAGCACCAGATCCGGATCAATACGCTGGAACATACCAAGACCGGTACATTTCTCACAGGCGCCCAGAGGATTATTGAAGGAGAACAGACGCGGCGTCAGCTCCTCCATACTGATATTATGCTCCGGGCAGGCGTAATTCTGAGAAAAACTCATCATTTCGCCGCCGATCACATCCACATGGATAATGCCGCCGGTCAGGGCAGCCGTAGTCTCCAGGGAATCAGTCAGCCGGGATGTGATACCGTCCTTGATGATGAGACGGTCAACAACAATTTCAATGGTGTGCTTGATATTCTTGTCGAGCTTGATCTCTTCGGAAAGATCATACTGGATCCCGTCAATGCGGACACGCGAAAAGCCGCTTTTTCTGGCTCGCTCCAGTTCCTTGACATATTGCCCCTTCTTACCGCGGACAATGGGGGCAAGCAGCTGGAATTTCGTCCCTTCCGGCAAGGCCAGGATCTGATCGACGACCTCATCAATGGACTGCTGCGTGATCTCCCTGCCGCAGACCGGGCAATGCGGAATGCCGATGCGGGCATACAGCAGACGCAGATAATCATAGATCTCCGTAACAGTTCCCACGGTCGAGCGCGGGTTCTTGGAGGTGGTTTTCTGGTCAATGGAAATGGCAGGAGACAAGCCTTCAATGCTGTCCACATCCGGTTTCTCCATCTGACCGAGGAACATTCTCGCATACGAGGACAGACTCTCGACATATCGCCGCTGTCCGTCCGCGTAGATCGTATCAAATGCGAGTGACGACTTGCCGGATCCGGAAAGGCCGGTCATGACCACCAGCTGATCCCGGGGGATGGTCACGTCAATATTTTTCAGGTTATTCGCTCTCGCGCCCCTGATGACGATTTCATTTTTCTGCATAATCCTTTATCCTCTGTTAGATTTGTTATTTCTGTATGAATGAACCTGCTCTCTGGCATATTCGACCATCTTCGGAAAGCTCTCCGGCTGGTAACAGCCGACTGCCTGCCTCCGGCGGGAATCAAAATGGCTGCACATCAGCTCCAGCTGCGACTGACGGTCGGGCGGAGCAGTCAGATAGGCTGTATCAATCGGCTTTTCCGAGCATAGCACATACACAACACAGCCATCTGCATCACAGATCAGCGCACAATACAGATCAGTCAGCTCACCGCCGTTGTATTGCTGCAAAAACGCATCAAAGGGATCCTCTCCGCTTCCGATCTGAAATGTACCGGTAGACAGCGTATTCCCTGCGGCTGTATACAGTGCTGCGGTTTTGCAGACAGTCGTTGCATGTCCCTCAAGGGTTTTCAGTCTGGCGTTTGCAGTGTATCCGAACATCTCGCCGATCATCCACCAGCAGCCGACGCCGAGCAGGACGACAGCTGCAATGATGATTGCAAGCCATTTCCGGCGTTTTTTCTGATGATCGGGTGCAGACTCAAAATCCGGTGTCTCCGTCTCTCTGATCATCACTTTTCTCCTTTGAGCTTGGCGATCTCATCGCGCAGGAAGGCTGCATGCTCGAATTCCAGGAGCTTTGCCGCTTCCTTCATCTGCTTGGTGAGCGATTCGATCAGTTCGTCGCGCTCCTTTTTAGACATCTTCTTTCTGGACGTCTTCTCCTCGACATCCTCCTTTTTGGAGATTTCGATTACCTCATGAACATCCTTGATGATGGTCTTGGGAACGATGCCGTGTTCTTCATTATACGCCATCTGAATTGCGCGGCGGCGCTCCGTCTCACGAATGGCGCGTTCCATAGATCCGGTCACAGTATCCGCATACATGATGACCTGACCATGCGCATTTCGTGCAGCGCGTCCGATGGTCTGCACCATTGACGTCTCGCTGCGAAGGAATCCTTCCTTGTCTGCATCAAGAATCGCCACAAGCGATACCTCCGGAATGTCCAGACCCTCGCGCAGAAGATTAATGCCGACCAGGACGTCAAATTCACCCAGCCGCAGATCACGGATGATCTCCATACGCTCAATGGTATCAATATCATGATGAAGATACCGCACACGAACTCCCATTGTTTCCAGGAAGGTCGTCAGATTCTCTGCCATCTTCTTGGTCAGGGTCGTGACAAGCACACGCTCATGCTTTTCCTCGCGCAGATGGATCTCAGACAGAAGATCATCCATCTGTCCGTCGATCGGCTTGACAATGATCTCGGGATCCACCAGACCGGTCGGCCGGATCACCTGCTCGACAATGTCTGCACTGTGATCGTGCTCATACTCTCCGGGTGTCGCACTGACAAACAAAGCCTGCCGGATATGCGTTTCAAATTCCGCAAACGTCAGCGGGCGGTTATCAAATGCACTCGGCAGACGGAAGCCGTAATCCACCAGCGTCTGCTTTCTGCCGCGGTCGCCGGCACTCATGGCACGCACCTGCGGCAGAGTGACATGGCTTTCATCTACGATCAGCAGGAAATCTTCCGGAAAATGGTCAAGCAGGGTGTAAGGCACACTGCCCGCAGGACGTCTGGCAAGCACACGGGAATAATTCTCAATGCCGGGGCAAAAGCCGATCTCCCGGAGCATTTCAATATCATAGTGTGTGCGCTGCGCGATCCGCTGTGCTTCGAGCAGTTTATTGTTGGCTGTAAAATACGCTACACGCTCGGCAAGCTCGTCCTCAATATCGCGGATTGCTGCTTCAATCTTCTCATCTCCGACTACATAATGCGATGCCGGGAAGATCGCTGCATGCTGGAGAACGGCCTTGACCTTACCGGTCAGGACATCCGTTTCACAGATGCGGTCGATCTCATCACCGAAAAACTCAACGCGGATGGCCGTATCTGTCGAATTAGCCGGAAAGATCTCTACCACATCACCGCGGATGCGGAATTTATTACGGGTAAAATCAATGTCGTTGCGTTCATACTGGATTCCAACCAGCTCCCGCGCCAGCTCGCCGATGGGCTTTTCCATCCCTACCCGCACAGAAACAGTCATGTTCCGGTATTCTTCCGGAGAACCGAGAGAATAAATGCAGGAGACAGATGCCACAATGATCACATCTTTACGCTCCGCAAGCGCAGTTGTCGCAGAATGGCGGAGCTTGTCGATCTCGTCATTGATCGAGGAATCCTTTTCAATGTAGCTGTCTGTGCTCGGCACATACGCCTCCGGCTGGTAATAATCATAGTAGCTGACAAAGTACTCTACCGCATTCTCCGGGAAAAATGCCTTGAATTCGGAACAAAGCTGCGCAGCAAGAATCTTGTTATGGGCAAGCACGAGGGTAGGTTTGTTCAGATTTGCAATGACATTCGCCATGGTATAGGTCTTGCCCGACCCGGTTACGCCCAGAAGGGTCTGAATATTCCTGCCCCTCTGATACCCCTCAGTCAGCTCGCGGATCGCCTTCGGCTGGTCACCGGCCGGCGCATAGGGCGCATGCAGCTTGAAAGCATCCATCATAATCTCCTTTCCGGATCAGCACATGTGCAGTGAACCCATCTGCGCCATCGAACCGGCTCTGGAACCGGCAACAATGATGTGATCTACAAGACGAATTCCCAAACTGGAGAGAACATCCTTAATTGTGCTGGTTGTATAAATATCCTCACGCGACGGAACAGGTTCTCCCATCGGATGACAATGTGCAAGGATCACATTGGAGCAATGCTGACACAGGATAAAGCGAATCAGATCCTGCATATTGATCTGCATCGCGCTTGTAGCGCCTTTGCCGATCTCCGTACCGTTGACAAGATGAAGCGTATCATCAAGGCACGCTACATAGGCACGTTCTTCCTGATAGTTTGAGAGCAGCTCCTGGAAATACTGGCATCTGTTCTTCACGCTCGAAAGATCCTTTCTATCCGGTGTCGGCTGATTCAGTCTCTCAATCAGCCATCCAATGGATTTCAGAAAACGTGCAGACTTCTCTCCGATGCCCTTAACCTGAACCAGTTCCTGCTGCTGTGCTGCAAATACGCGATCAAGCGAGCCAAAATGCTCCAACAGCTCATGTGCGAGATCGTTTGTGTCTTCACGCGGGATCACATTAAACAGCATAAATTCCAAGATCTCATGATCTTGGAATCCTACGAATCCATTCTGATCAACTCGATTCCGCATGCGTTCCCGATGTCCGCCATGCGGATGATTATATTTTGCGTTTGCCATATCATTCATTCACTTCACAATTTCATTAAATTTTTTAAAATAGGCTTTTCAAATCAGCCGGGATGTGCTATAATAGAAAAAAACGTCAGGAGACAGAACATGAGAATCTTTACCATAACCACAAACGATGCAGGTCAGCGGCTCGATAAATTCCTCACGAAGCTGATGCCCTCCATGCCGAAAGGCATGCTCTATAAGCTGATCCGGAAAAAGGATATTCGCCTGAACCAGGCACGATGCAAAGGGACGGAGATCCTCCGGGCAGGCGATACTGTCAGGATCTTTGCGAAAGAAGAATTCTTTGCCAACCGCAGCAATCTGCATTTTATGCCCGCTTCCGGAAAACCGGATCTCCTGTATGAGGATGACAGCATCCTGATCGCTTATAAGCCCTCCGGGATGTATGCCCACAACGGAGAAGACGAGGTTGTTTCCCTGCTTGACGAAATTCAGAAATACCTCTATGAAAAAGGCACCTATCTTCCGGAGCAGGAGCATACCTTTGCGCCTGCACTCTGCAACCGCATTGACCGGAATACGGAAGGTCTGGTCATTGCAGCCAAGACAGCGGCGGCGCTGCGGGATATGAACGAAGCGATCCGTGAGCGGAAGGTGCACAAGCACTATCTTGCCATTACAGCAGCCCCCCTGCCCGGGCAGCATGAGACATGCACGGCCTGGCTGAAAAAAGAGGATCGCCAGGTTCAGGTCGCTGATACACCTGCCGATCCGTCCTGGAAACGCATCGTCACAGAATACCGCGTGCTTGCACAGTCCGGATGCATGCAGCTTGTACAGGTGACACTGCACACCGGACGCACCCATCAGATCCGTGCGCATCTTGCCTCTCTCGGTGCTCCGATCCTCGGCGATCCCAAGTACGGTCAGCTTGCATCCGCAGAGGAAAACCAATGCCTGTGCGCATGGTCGCTTTCCTTCACCGGACTAGCAGGAACCGCCGTTGCTGCGCTTGACGGCAAAACCGTCACGGTTCCTGCACCGGAATTTGTCAGACGGTATTTTCCGGATGCTGCAATCTGAAAAATCTTATTCCGACAGCTTTTTCTGCATCTCGGCCTCGGAGAGCACAGTCACACCAAGCTCCTGCGCCTTCGTCAGCTTACTGCCGGCATCCTCACCGGCAATGACATAATCGGTCTTCTTTGAAACAGAACCGGAAACCTTTGCCCCTGCTGCTTCCAGCAGGGCTTTTGCTTCGCTCCGTTTCATGGTAAGCGTTCCGGTCAGGACGACCGTCTTGCCACTGAAAAATCCATCCGTTGCCGTTTCCCGTTTTTCATACGGCATTTCCAGTCCCGCATCCTGCAAACGCTTTACAAGCGCTTCTACTGAAGGGTCATGCAACGCAGTGCAGACACTGTCGGCCATGATATCACCGAAGCCCTCGATAGCGGCAATTTCCTCCCTGCTTGCGCTGCGGATCGCATCGAGCGAACCAAAATGCGCACAAAGCAAGGATGCTGCCTTCTGTCCGATGCCCCGGATGCCAAGACCGAAGATCACCCGATCAAGCGGCGCAGATTTACTTTTGTCAATGGCAGCAACGAGCTTTTCTGCCGAACGATCTTTGAACCCTTCCAGGGTCATGATCTGTTCCTTTTGCAAGCCGTAAAGATCCGCTGCATCCTTCACGAGCTCCGCATCCAGCAATGCCGTGACGATCGCAGGGCCGAGGCCGTCGATATTCATGGCGTCGCGGGAGGCAAAATGCACCAGCTGCTTGTGGAGCTGTGCAGGACAGGAAATATTCGGACAGCGCAGAACGGCCTCTTCCTCATCGCGTACCGCTTTCGCGCCGCAGACAGGGCAGCATTCCGGAAGGCGATACGGCACAGAGTCCTCCGTATGAGAAATGCTGCGAAGTACCTCCGGAATAATGTCGCCGGCCTTGCGGACAACAATGGTATCTCCAAGCCGGATGTCCTTATCCGTGATGAAATCCTGATTATGCAGCACGGCGCGGGAAACGCTTGTCCCCGCCAGCAGGATCGTATCAAATACGGCAACAGGCGTCAGTGCACCGGTACGTCCGACATTGACCTCAATGCTCCGGAGCGTCGTTTTCTTTTTCTCCGGCGGGAATTTGTAAGCGACCGCCCACTTCGGCGTTTTGGAAGTGGCGCCCATTGCATCGCGCTCGGAAAGCGCATTGACCTTGATGACAACACCGTCAATATCGTAAGGAAGATCTGCACGGGAATCTCCGATGGATCGGATCGCCGCAGTGATTTCCTCGGTCGTAGAACAGATCTTCCGGCCGGGGATCACACGGAACCCGCAGTCCTCCAGAAATTGAAGCGTTTCGTCGTGCGTGGAAAATGTCCTTCCTTCGCAGCGCTGCAGATTAAAAATGAAAATATCGAGCTTGCGTCTGGCTGTGATCTCCGATTTCTTCTGACGCAGAGAACCGGCAGCCGCATTGCGGGGGTTTTTGAATGGCTGTTCGTCATTCTCCTCCTGCTCCTGTACAAGCCTGTAGAAGCTCTCGCGCGGCATATACACTTCCCCGCGTGCTTCCACAAGCGGCAGCTCCGTTTTCAGCGTCAGCGGAATGCTTCGGATCGTTTTCAGATTCGCGGTCACATCCTCACCGACAAAGCCGTCGCCGCGGGTAGAGCCGAGTGTCAGACGGCCGTCCCGGTATTCGAGCGATACCGAAAGACCGTCAATTTTCGGCTCGACCGAAAACTGCACATCCGGGAATTCTTCCCTGCAGCGCGTCACAAAGCTGCCGACCTGCTCGATGCTGAACACATCCTGTAAGCTCTGCATCTGCACCTCATGAGAAACCTTCTCAAACTGATTGGATGCTGTGCCGCCCACACGCTGTGTCGGAGAATGCGCAGACCGCAGATCCGGGTACTGCTGCTCCAGATCCGCCAGCTCATGCATGAGCATATCGTAGGTGTAGTCATCCACACTGGGATTGTCCAGCACATAATATTCGTGATTATACTGCTCCAGCAATCCGGAAAGCTCTTCGATCCGGGCTTTTGCCTGTGTATGATCCATCGGATATTTCTCCTTTCGGATGTTATGTTCTTATTATACCACATATCCGGGAAATTAGCAAGGGGGTAATCACTTTTTCCTCATCTATTATATCACAGAATGTTCGGCAAGTCAAATGCCCCCGCAGACACGGGGGCATCCATGAAAGGTTAACTGCCGTAGGGAATTTCGCCGCTGCCACAGCCGCAGCCGTTTCCGGAGCTGTTATCTGTCTCATTCAGAGACAGGGGCGCAAACTCCTCCGTGGGGAAGCGCATCTTGTCAAAGACAGCGCACGGTGCCTCTGTGTCAACGCTGCATTCCTTGCTCGGGATCGTATACTCATAGGTCGGCACCAGCAGCGTGACCGGGCGCGTCAGTTCAATGACGGAGAACAGACCGAGCGTCATCACAACAGTCCGCACAGTCGGCGGCATCTGCCGCTGTTCCGTGCCGGCAGCAGGCTGGCAGCAGACAGATGCGATCTTTGTTTCCAGTGCCAGCGGAGGAACCACCTGGACATTGCAGCTCGGCAGATTGACGACCTCGCAGCAGTCGTCCATATTCCCGATGGAAACGCCGGTACTGGAAAAAGACTGCGTGTTCGATTCGCTGCCGTACAGAATGCTGCTCTTACCCGCATATACGGTGCCTTCCATGACGGTGGGCGTCTCGCAGGCATGCGTATAGCACAGCAGCTCCACACGGAATGTAAATGTGATGTCAATATTGTAGAACCCGCGGTTGAACGGTACCGGTTCAATCCGCATGCAGACATCCTGCACCCGCACGCATTTGCACTTGACAAGCTGGATGTTTGCAGGCAGCTCTCCGGCATCAAGCAGCACAGGCACATTCGACAGGCAATCACGGTCGCTGCAGCTGTCAAATACGCGGTTGACCTTGATCGGGACGGCATCGGATGCACGGCGTTCCGTACCGTCGCCATTCATTTCAAAGCTCATAAAAACCCTCCTGTTCATTCTGTTACAGGGAATCGGTCAATTCCCTTGGTACAGAATATTCAGGAGGGTTCGATTTTGTGACAGGTTCAGTCCTTCATCTCCGGCTTGCCATAGATCTGCTTGAAGAAGCAGGAATAGCTGCCGGTATGGCAGGCATTTCCGGTCTGCTCTACATTGATGAGCAGCGTATCGTCGTCGCAGTCGGCAAAAATGGAAATGACCTTCTGCAGATGGCCGGAGGTTGCGCCCTTGTTCCAGAGCTCCTGACGGGAACGCGACCAGTACCAGGTATACCCGGTTTCCAGCGTTTTCCGCAGGCTTTCCTTGTTCATATATGCCAGCATCAGGACAGTTTTGGTATGAACATCCATCGTAATGGCAGGAATCAGGTCGGATTTCACGAAATATTTATCCAGATCATTCAGATCAATCAGTGAGGACATTGGAATTCTCCTTTCAGAAAAGATTGGCTGTCAGCGCCGACTTCCAGCGGGTATACAGTGCGGCATCATCCGATCCCGGCTGTTCTCCGTTCATAAGTGCCGTATAGACACGCTGACCTGCAAGATTGCCTCCTGCCGGAAGCACAGCGGGATCCTTCTTCCCCGGCATCATCTGACCGGGAACGGCAATGACCGCACGAGCAGGCGGATTTCCGTTCGCATCCGTAATGCGGTTTTCCGATTCAGAAGGAGCATAATCACGAAACGTCAGCCTAAGTCCGGGCGGCAGGAGCACCTCATCCTCATCCGCCTTGGCATACTGCGAGAGCTGCTCTGCCATGATGATACAAGGGGTATCCTCCTGCAAGCGAAACCGCATCAGGACAACACCCACCCGGTCACCGTACTGCGGCAGGAAACCGCTTCGGCATGTGGAGGTAAACGACATGGTTCTGCCCTCTGTAGACATCCGAAGATAATCCGCGAGACGCTCCACACGGTACACCTCGCGTGCATCTCCTCCGGGCTGAAATGCCGAGATCAAGTCACGCAGCAATGAAATGAGGCGTTCTTCATCCTCCAGAATCGCAGAATTCAGCCGTTTTCTCTCTGCTGCGCGGGCTCGTTCTGTTTCGATGCCGGGGAAAAACAGGGAATTCAGAACAACATACGCCTTTCCGTCTCCCCAGAAGGGATCATTCCCCTGCACATCTCCGATGTAATACCGCACGGCACGGCATTGCGCTGCTGTCAGCGGATTCATCGGACAATGATACCCTTGCTGCGGCAGTCATCCTTGACCTGCTGCACCGTCAGCTCATGGAAGTGAAACAGCGATGCTGCAAGCGCTGCGGAGCAATCCGTCCGCTCGAAAGCCTCTGCAAAATCGCCCAGCTTCCCGGCGCCGCCGCTTGCGATCACAGGAATGCTGACCGCATCAACGACTGCCTTGAGCATCGGCAAATCAAAGCCCCCCTTGACACCGTCTGTATCAATGGAATTCAGGCAGATCTCCCCTGCACCGAGCTGCTCGATCTGCTTTACCCAGTCAAGCAGATCAAGCTGCATGTCGATACGGCCGCCGTTGATATACACCGTCCAGTTGCCTGCCGGTGTCTTTTTGGCATCAATGCCGACGCAGATGCACTGGCTGCCGAAAATGTCGGCACCGTCCTTGATAAGCTGCGGGTTCTGTACCGCCTGCGAATTGACAGAAACCTTGTCCGCACCCGCACGCAGCGTTTCCCGGATGTCATCAACGGTCTTGATGCCGCCGCCGACTGTCAGCGGAACGAAAACGCGCTTTGCCGTCTCGCGTACCACATCAAGCATTACGCCGCGGCCTTCATGAGATGCAGTAATATCATAAAAAACGATCTCGTCCGCACCCTGCTTGTTGTATTCTGCGGCGCATTCCACCGGGTCACCGACCTCGCGGATGCCCTCAAAATTCACGCCCTTGACAACCCTGCCGTCACGCACATCCAGACAGGGAATGATTCGTTTTGCGAGCATATAGCCCTCCTTTATTGATTGACAGGCTTTGCCTTAGACGACTGCTTCAGCTTCTGTATATCACCCGGGGATACCCATTGTTCCGTATAGCCGCAGCCGCAGCAGATATAGCGCTCCACCGAAACATTGGAGAAAATGGTCGCACCCACCGCGATGCCCTTTGTGCTGCTGTCGAGAAATCCGTCATTGACAAAGCAGCGAATATCATGACTGCCGCATTTGGGACACTGTTTAGACTGTTTCATCAAGCATTCTCCCTGGTGTAGGAAACCGCCTCGGCAAGATCGAGCGTTCCCTGATACAGCGACTTGCCGGCAATGGTTCCGTACAGTCCCATATTCCGGCAGATCCGGATGTCCTCCATGGTATGCACACCGCCGCTGGCGATCACATTCATGGAAACCGCATCATGCAGGGCAGACAGCTGCTCGGCATTGACGCCGGAAAGGGTGCCGTCCTTGGAGATGTCGGTAAAAATCACCGTTCTGACACCGATCTTCTCCATTTCCTTTGCAAGAGAAATGTAATCCACGGTAGAGGCATCCAGCCAGCCCTCCACGGCAACCATGCCGTTCTTGGCGTCGATCCCGACCGCAATGCGCTCGCCATATGCCTTGACAGCTTCCTCAACAAGCGCCGGATTCTTCAGGGCAATGCTGCCGAGGATCACGCGGGAAACGCCGCCGGAGAGATACATCTCCATGGTCTCCATTGTGCGGATGCCGCCGCCGACCTCCACCTTCAGGGGAGTATGCCTGGCAACGTCGAGGAAAATTGAAGTATTGACAGGCTTGGCATCCTTGGCGCCGTCAAGATCGACCATATGGATCCACTCCGCACCGGCCCTGACAAAGCCCTGTGCCGTTTCCATATAATCCTCTGCAACCTTGTGAGCCGTACCGTAATCACCGCGGACGAGGCGCACGCAGTTGCCGTCCTTAATATCAATTGCAGGGAGAATAATCATACCAGACCTCCGAAATTACGCAGGATCTGCAGTCCGACTTCGCCGGATTTCTCCGGATGGAACTGCGCTCCGAATACATTGCCGCCGTCATACACCATTGCCGGAACCTTGCCGCCGTATTCTACCCAGGCAGCCAGATTGGCATCGGGGCATTTTGCCGCAAAGGAATGCACGAAGTACACGAAGGCTTCCTCAGGAAGTCCCTGCAGCAGCGGGCAGTCAACACCCGGTTCCAGCTTGTTCCATCCCATATGCGGAATGATCAGGCCAGGCGCATCCAGACGCTCTACGGTTCCGGGAATCAGGCCAAGACCGGCACATTCCTCAAATTCATATCCGGTTTCCAGAAGCATCTGCATACCAAGACAAATGCCAAGCAGGGGCTTTTTCTGTGCCTGCGATTTCAGAACATCGACAAGTCCCTTCTGGTGCAGCATCTTCATTGCAGCAGGAAATGCACCGACACCGGGGAGGATCACTTCATCTGCCGCTTCGATCTCAGCCGGTGCTTCGGTCAGCTTGTTGGGCATTCCCAGGTAATCGAGCGCATTCTTGACGCTGAAAATATTACCGGCGCCGTAATCTACAATTGCAATCATCCCAGCATTCCTTTCGTTGAAAAGACTTCGCCGTCTCCGGTCGGTGCCGCCGCAATGCGCAGCGCATGGGCAACGGCCTTGAAGAGTGCTTCGGTCTTGTGATGGTCGTTCTTGCCGTACATGACATTGGCATGGAGCGTAATGCCTGCATTGAAGGCAAATGCCCGCAGGAATTCCTCGGTCAGACAGGTATCATACGCACCGATCATGGCATTGGTATACTCGGCGTTGTAGACCAGAAACGGACGGTTGCAGATATCCATGCAGCAGAAGGCAAGGCTTTCATCCATCGGGATATAGGCACTCCCATACCGCTTGATACCACTCTTGTCACCGAGCGCCTTCGCAAGTGCCTGTCCGAGCACAATGCCGGTATCCTCTACGGTATGGTGAGCATCCACATGCGTATCACCGACGGCATGAATCACCATCGGAATCCCGCTGTGTACCGTCAGTGCCGTCAGCATATGGTCAAAGAATCCGATTCCGGTTGAAATATCGTATTTCCCATCCTCCGGGAGAATGGTCACGGTAATATCCGTTTCCTTGGAAGTGCGGGTTACGGTGGCTGTCGTCATCATGCACCCTCCTTTGCAAGAATCTCCGTCAGTGCTGCATACAGCTGTTCCATTTCGGCATCGGTGCCAATGGTGATCCGGAGCGAATTGCTGATACGCGGCTTATTCCAGTAACGGACAAAAATGCCGCGGGATTTGAGCGCTTCAAAGATCCTGCCGGCATCTGCCGAACGATGGGATGCAAAAATAAAATTGCTCATCGAATCCGGGAAGGTGAAGCCAAGCGCGGTCAGACGCTTCTTGGCGTTTTCGCGGGTTGCAATGATCCTGCCTGTCATTTCGCGGAAATAGGCATCATCCCGGATGGCCTGTGCGCCGCACTGAATGGTCAGATGATTCATGGTGTAGGAATTGACAGAGAACTTCACATCATTCATATAGCCGATCAGCTTTTCCGAGCCGATCGCAAAGCCGATGCGGATGCCGGCCATGCTTCTCGATTTTGAGAAGGTCTGTACAACCAGAAGATTCTCATATTTTTCGAGCAGCGGCAGCGCACTCTGTCCGCCGAAATCAATATAGGCTTCGTCTACAATGACAATGGAATCCGGATTAGCCTTCAGGATCTCCTCGATCAGTTCCAGTGATTCCAGTACACCGGTAGGAGCGTTCGGATTCGGGAAAATGATGCCGCCGTTCTCCTGCCTGTAATCATCCGGATCGATCCGGAAATCCTCTGTCAGCGGAATCTGCTTGTACGTGATCCGGTAAACATCAGCCCAGACATCGTAAAAGGAATAGGTCACATCCGGAAACAGTACCGGCTTATCGGAATTGAAGAAGGTCATGAACGCCATTGACAGAACGTCATCCGATCCGACACCAACAAAAACCTGCTTCGGATTCACACCGTAATTCTCTGCGATCGCATCCACAAGCACCTGTGCATTCGGATCCGGATATTTGCGCAGCAGATCTGTGTCAAACTGCGTCAGTACTTCACGCACACCGGGTGCGGGCGGATAGGGATTCTCATTGGTGTTGAGCTTGATGATATTCTGCTGCTTCGGCTGTTCGCCGGGGGTGTAGGGCACCACCCGGCGGATATTGTTTTCCCAGCTCATATCAGTTCTCCTCAAAGCGAACCTTGATGGCATTTGCGTGTGCGGTCAGGCCTTCACGCTCTGCAATCAGGACAATGTCATCCTTTGCCTGGCGCAGCGCATCCTCGGTGTAATAGATATAGCTCGAACGCTTGATAAAGCTTGCCACACCAAGCGGCGAGAAGAAACGAGCCGTACCGGAGGTCGGAAGAACGTGGTTCGGCCCTGCATAGTAGTCACCGAGCGGCTCGGATGCATAGGAACCGAGAAATACGGATCCGGCATTGTCGAGGCAACCGATGTATTCCAGCGGATTCTCCATGACAACCTCAAGGTGCTCCGGAGCAATGGCATTTGCAAGCTCGATCGCCTGTGCCTTATCACGGGCAATGAGCATTGCGCCGTAGTTCTCCATGGATTCCTTGATAATATCCCGGCGTTCCAGATATGCCATCTGACGGATCACCTCTGCTTCAACCTTGTCCGGAAGCGCCGGATCCGTTGTAATCAGAATTGCGGAAGCAAGACGGTCGTGCTCTGCCTGGCTCATGAGATCGGCAGCCACAAACTTCGGGTCAGCCGTGTGATCTGCCATGACCAGAATCTCGCTGGGGCCTGCGATCATATCAATATCCACAACACCGTACAGCAGCTTCTTTGCCGTTGCTACGAAGATATTGCCGGGGCCGACGATCTTGTCAACCTTCGGAATCTCCTCTGTGCCGTAAGCAAGCGCTGCAATGGCCTGCGCACCGCCGGAGAGGAATACCCTGTCAACACCGCAGATCGCCGCGGCCACCAGGATGTCCTTATTCGGTGTACCGTCCTTGCAGGGCGGGGTAACCATGATGATCTCCTTGACACCTGCGATCTTTGCAGGAATCGCATTCATCAGCACGCTCGACGGATAAGCCGCCGTACCGCCCGGCACATACAGGCCGACGCGCTCCAGACCGCGGACACGCTGTCCGAGAATGACGCCGTTCGGCTGTGCATCCGTAAAGCCCTGCGTCTTCTGACGGTTGTGGAAGTTGGCAATGTTCTCCTGTGCATTCAGCAGAGCGCTGACAAATTCCTGATCCGCCTCAGTGAGTGCATCATTGATGACTTCACGGGGTACCTCATAATACTGTGGCAGATTGCCGTCAAACTTCTTGGTATATGCCTTGACTGCTTCGTCGCCGCCCTTGCGGACGGTGTCGATGATCTCTGTTACGATCTGCGTTACCTTCTTGTCGGTCTCGCCCGTGCGGGTCTCAAGATCCTTCAGAAATTCGTATTCTGCCTTGCCGTCACACTGAATCTTCTTAATCATTGATCTGCTCCTCCACTTTCTGTACCAGTGCTTCGATCTCCTGCTGACGCAGCTTCAGGCTGACGGTGTTCACGATCAGTCTGGCGGAGATCTGTGCTACATCCTCCACGACTTCAAGGCCGTTTTCCTTCAGAGTCGTGCCGGTCTCTACAATATCCACGATTCCGTCAGCAAGTCCCAGCAGCGGGGCAAGCTCCACGGAGCCTTCGATCTTGACAATATCAACGTCCATGCCCTTATTCTCAAAGAAGGCACGGGTAACATTCGGGTACTTGGTTGCAATCGTCTTGACGCCGAAGCCGTCATAGAACGGATAATCCTTCTTGGTCGCCAATGCGAATTTGCACTTGCCAAAGCCCAGGTTGACCAGCTCAAAGAGCTTGCCGTTCATTTCCATGAGCGTATCCTTGCCGACAACGCCCATATCGCAGACACCATGCTCCACATAGGTAATAACATCTGCGGCCTTTGCCAGCACAACCTCCATATTGCCGTCAGGAATCGGGAGGATCAGACGTCTTCCCTTCTCATGGACAGCGGTACAGTCATAACCGAGCCTTTCGAGCAGGGCAACTGTGTCCTTTTCCAGTCTTCCCTTTGTCAGGGCGATCCGCAGCGGTTTATTCATCTGTACGCACCTCCTTCACACCTTCTGCACCAACAAGCAGGACTCTTGCGATCTGATGTGCTTTTGCAAAATCAACCGCATCCTCTGCATCCAGTGCAAACTCCACACAAAGCCCCTTTGCACGCAGCTGTTCTGCCTGCGCAACGGCAGCAGCCTCGCATCCGGCCTGCGCGGCAACCAGCACATCTGCCGGTTCCGGCTCAGGGCTGTATTTCTTGCCAATCACATTCGCAACGGCATCGACATTGACTGCCATGCCGACAGCCGGTACATCATAGCCGAATTCCGACAGCAGCATGTCATAGCGACCACCGGAGATCACCTCTTCGCCGTAGCCCTCCATATAGCCTTTGATCACAAGACCAGTGTAATAATCAGTCTTGTTGACAAGTCCGAGATCAACCATGATCTTTACATCACCGGCAATCGCGCTGACAGTACCGAACAAGGTCTGCATGCTGTCCAAAATTTCCTGGATGCGGCTGTCATTGAATACCTCGGCTGCACGGGCAAATACCTCTTCCCCGCCGAACAGTGTCGGCAGCTTGCGCAGTGCAGCAGTGATGCTGTTATCACCCAGGGTATCGAGCAGGTCATTCAGAGCTGGATAATTCTTTGCTTCGATCAGGCTGCGAATCTCCTCTTTCTGTGCAGGCGTTGCATTCAGACGATGCATCAGTTCACGGAAAATACGCACATCACCCAGCTCAAGCGTTGCACTTACAGCAAAGCCCGGAACCTCCTGACCTACCGTGGACAGTACAGACAATGCCGCAGAGATCACCTCTACATCCGCCATACGGGAAGACGAACCGATCAGCTCAATGCCGGTCTGATTGATCTCCACACTTCTGCCCTTCAGGGAAGGTGCAAAATTATAGACAGGCTGTGTATAATAGAGTCGCAGCGGCAAAGAGGCATCCTTCAGCCGCGTTGCCACAACACGGGCGATCGGCATGGTGGAATCCGGACGGACTACCACCAGACGCCCCTTGTTGTCGGTAAGTTTGCAAAGCTCTTCCTGCGGAAAATAGCGGGAATTGCGATTAAAAACATCATAGAATTCCAGTCCCGGTGTAATCAGCCGGGAATACCCCATGGATTTGAAGATCGCACGGGTACGGTTCTCTACAATGCGCTTGAGAGCACATTCCTCAAACAGATAATCCCGTGTTCCCTCCGGGGTGATCAGATCAAATCGGCGCATATACTACCTCTTTCTTCATTTTCATTCTTCATACGAATGGTTTTCGTTTCTGCTTGCTTTAGCGTATTACTACATTACCGTAGTATCATAGTAATATAATACCATATTAACAGCCACATGTCAAGTCATTGATACCGCGCGACCCGGATTTTGGCAGAATGACGGGGATACTCCACAAAATAGGGAATATCCCGCTCGTTTTATTCAGAAAATGATCCTTACATCGGATCCTGGAGCTGAATCAGATCGCCAAGACGTTTGTTCCAGGCTTCGTCTTTGAATTTCTGGAATCCACCCCACGGGAAGAAGGTCATCTCACCGACGTATACATGTCCTCCGATGATATAGCAATCCACGCGGACAAACGGAATTCCCGCAGACATCTTTTCACAGACCTCCACAAGTTCATCATAGCATTCCGGCTTTTCAAAGCGCAGATCATCTGTCGGATAGTCGATCTCCATCGTGGTACGCTCCCAGTTCCGGTCATATGCACCACAGAAATGGGCATCCGGCTTGGAGCCGTCGGCAAGGGAATGATTCTGCCAGATCAGCGTGTACATCAGCTTTCCGCCAAAGCAGTAATTCTTATAGTCGATCAGATCTTCGCCCATGTACTGTTCGGCAATGATCTTCCTATCTACATTTTTGTACGGCCATTCCCGGGAACGGATAAAATAATCAATGGACTGCGTATAATTCAGATACCGCAGAGCTTCCTTCCTGTCAAATGATTTCTGACTGCGGCATACTTTAACACCACCAGCATGATTTGCTTTCAATACAAATTGATCCGGCAGCTTGTCAAATTCAATATCCTCGGGACGATCCCAGACGCCAAGCAGTGGGAAGGTGTGTTCGGCACCAACACGCTCAGCTATGATCTGTTTGATTTTATACTTGTCTACCATAGATGTATAGAGCGGATTGCGTTCATGCAGCTTGCGCCAGTTATTTTTTTCATTGAAGGTTTTCGGATGTTCCAGATCCGGTTCAACGCCAAATGCTTCGCGATACTTTTTTATGATATATGACTGGTCATCCATACCTGCATGAAACCAGATCTTTTCAATGCAGGTATGTCTCACCAGAAAATGCGTAAGGCCGTTTCCCAGTATTCCCTTGGATCTCAAAAAAACCAACATGTTTTGGTAAATAGACATTTTCTTCATTCCTCCAATCAATATGTCACACTCTGAATGTCAATTCATCAAAAGAAGGCCATTTGAGTCGATTTTGGCAATTCACCGAAAGCGCCGCGTTCCTCGAGCATCTCAATGATTGTCTTGGAAGCGCCGCTCTGTGCCTGGAATTCCTCAATAGACATGTATCCTCCGGCCTGTGCCGCAGCATACAGACCCTCTGCCGCACCCTCGCCAACACCCGGCAATGCGGAAAACGGAATTCGCAGCTTGTTCTCAGCCTCATCGACCAGGAATTTGGTTGCATGAGATTTATTCAGGTCAATCGGCAAAAAGTCCATTCCGCGTGCCATCATCTCATTGGCGATGAGCATGATATCCAGCACATCATTTTCGATCTTCGACCGGTCATTTCCTTTGGCACGCAGTTCATTGATTTTCTCCTTGACCGCACCAATGCCCTGTACCGCCAGATCCGGATCAAATGCCTCACCGCGAACCGTAAAATACGTCGAATAGTAGGCAAGCGGCATATAGAGCTTGAACCAGCCGAGCTTCATGGCCGCAATGACATATGCAGCAGCATGCGCCTTCGGGAACATGTACTTGATTTTCAGACAGCTCTGGATATACCAGTCAGGGACATTGTGCTCCTTGAGCATTTCGATGATTTCCGGTGTGAATTCCTTAGGCGCCTTACCCTTTCGCGTCCACTCCATGATCTTGAATGCCATCTTCGGTTCAACGCCCTTGTACAGCAGATACGTCATGATACTGTCACGGGTTCCGATTACCTCAGAAATGGTGCATATTTTTTCCGCGATCAGATCCTTGGCATTGCCGAGCCATACATCCGTACCGTGAGACAGGCCGGAGATCTGGAGAAAGTCGGAAAACTTCGTGGGCTTCGCGTCAAGCAGCATGCCGATCGTAAAGCCGGTACCCATTTCCGGAATTCCCAGTGAGCCGGTCTCGCAGTAAATATCTTCCGGCGTTACCCCAAGGACGGAACAGTCGGTACACATTTTCACGACCTCCGGATCATAGCCCGGTACATCCTTGATGAGCTTGCCGGTCATATCTTCGAGATGCTTGTAAAGGGTCGGTACCACATGGCCGAGTTCATCGAGCTTCAGGATCGTATCATGAATGGAATGGAAGTCGAAGTGGGTGGTGATGACATCCGATTCGGATTTGTCGGCCGGATGCTGCACAGGTGTAAAATCATACACCTCATAATCAGACGGCACAACGACCATGCCGCCCGGGTGCTGACCGGTCGTGCGCTTGATGCCGGTGCAGCCGATGGACAGACGGTTTTCCTCCGCAGAATTGAGCTGCACGCCCTGTTCCTCGAGGTATTTTTTGACATAGCCGTAAGCCGTTTTATCCGCGATGGTACCGATGGTACCGGCCTTGAACACGTTGTCGCGGCCGAAGAGCTCCTCTGTGTAACGATGGGCGCTTGACTGGTATTCACCGGAGAAGTTCAAGTCAATATCCGGCGCTTTATCGCCGTCGAAACCAAGGAAGGTCTCGAACGGGATATCATGACCATCCTGCAGCAGTCTTGTACCGCATTTCGGGCAATCCTTGGCCGGCATATCGAAGCCGGAGCCGTATTCACCGGTGGTATTGAATTCACTGTATTTGCATTTCGGGCAGACATAGTGCGGCACCAACGGATTGACCTCGGAGATACCTGCCATGCTTGCCACAAAGGAGGATCCGACAGATCCACGGGAACCGACATGGTAGCCGTGCTCCTCAGAGTTATAAACCAGCTTCTGCGCGATCATATACAGCACCGAGAATCCGTGCTTGATGATGGAGGACAGCTCGCGGTCAAGCCGCTTGTCCACGATCTCCGGCAGCGGATCGCCGTAGATCTCCTTGGCGCGTTCGTGGGTGATGTGAACCAGATCCTCTTCTGCACCGGGAATATTCGGCGTGAAGGTTCCCTTCGGGATCGGGAAGACATGCTCGCAGGCATCCGCAAGGCGTCTGGGATTGGTCACAACAACCTCCTCGGCCTTCTCCTCACCCAGATAGTCAAATTCCTTGAGCATCTCATCTGTGGTGCGCAGATACAAAGGCGCCTGCTCTCCGGAATCCGAAAAGCCCTGCGATGCAGTCAGGATCTTGCGGTAGATCCCGTCCTTGGGATCCAGAAAATGCACATCACAGGTCGCCACAACAGGCTTGCCCAGCTTTTCGCCCAGTGCAATCACCTTGCGGTTATAATTGCGCAGGGTCTCCATATCCTCCGCAATGCCCTTGCGGATCATGAATGCATTGTTGGCAAGCGGCTGGATCTCCAGATAATCATAAAAAGAGGCCAGTTCTTCAAGATATGCATCCGGCTTGCCGTCCACAATTGCAGAGAACAGCTCTCCTGCCTCGCAGGCAGTGCCGAAGATCAGACCGTCACGATTCTGCTGCAAGACGGATTTCGGAAGCAGCGGATGACGGTAATAATAATCCAGATGCCCGTAGCTGACAAGCCGGTACAGATTTTTCAATCCAACCTGATTGCGAACCAGAATGATCTGGTGATAGGATTTGAGCTTCTTGACATCCACATCGTCCGTTTTCAGATTCAGGTCAGCAAGAGTCTGAACGCCTTTTTCCTTGTTCAGTCGTTCTACCAGCGTGATATAGACCTTTGCGAGGATCGCAGCATCCTCATTGGCACGGTGATGGCCGAACTTGCCCAGCTTGAGGTGCTTGACAACGATATCCAGCTTATGCCGCGCCAGCTCCGGCAGGCAGGACTGACAAAGCACGAGTGTATCAATCCAGCTATACGGAAACTCAATATTGTGACGGCGCAGGACTGCATTGATAAAGGATGTATCGAAGGAAGCATTATGTGCTGCAAGCACCGGGCGGTCACCGCAGAATTCCATGAACATCTGGAGCGCCTTGGCTTCATCCGGCGCATCGGCCACCATGTCATCAGAAATGCGCGTCAGCTCCGTGATATTCTCCGGAATATGCATGCCGGGATTGACAAAGGTATCGAAGCTGTCCGCAATCTGCATGCCGCGCAGCTTGACAGCGCCAATTTCCGTCAGGCGGTCACGGTCAGAACTCAGACCGGTCGTCTCCACATCGAAAATAATGATCTCGTCCTGAATGCTGCGGTTGTCATCGCCGCGCAGGATCTTCTGTTTTTTCAGGTCATTGACAACATAGGCCTCACAGCCATAGATCACCTTGAAATTGGGATCTTTCAGCGATTTTTCCGCATTCATAGCATCCGGGAAGCCCTGTACAACACCATGGTCAGTAATCGCGATCGCCGGGAATCCCCAGTCATGTGCGCGTTTGATCAGAGAGCCTGCATCCGATACGGCATCGAGTGCGGACATATTGGTATGACAGTGCAGCTCTACACGCTTAGTCTTCGCGGTATCCAGCCGCAGCTTGCGTTTTCGGATAATGATGGTGTCCGGACGCAGCACGGGCTCATGGGCAAAGGTATCATCCTCGATCTTGCCTGCGACCAGGATGCTTACGCCCTTTTTGAGCTGTTCAAGATGCAGGGCTTCCAGTTTCTTGATCGGATCAAACATCTTGACTGTAACAGAACCGGCAAAATCCGTGATCTGATAGGTCACAATGCGCCGGTCACCGCGGACATCACGGGTTTCAGATGCAAAAATGTCACCATATACCACGACTCTCTGGCCTCTTGTCTGCAAGGCCTCGGGAATCGGAATGGCGGCATCACGGATCGGTCTGCCCTTGATCAGAATATCCTCGCCCTTGACCGAATCAAGCTGCACCGCATCCCCGGAAACAGACTGCGGCGTATCCGGAATCGGAGGGGGTGTATAACCACCGGACATCTGCGGAGGCGGCGGGGGCGGAGGCGGTGCATCCGTGGGTGGCTGTGCCGCGATCTCCTGTGCAAGATCCGTCTCGGAAAGCATATCCGGTCCATTGAGCGTAATCTCTACATCCCTTCCGAAATGCTGCTGCACGAAACCGCGGAATTTCTGGGTAAAGCCAAACATTTTCAGGATGGGAAAGCCGCCGTTATGCAGTTCAATATGCACATGCTCCGGTTCCCATGTCCAGACAGAATTTGTCTCTCCCAGAAATCCGTTGACGATCGGCAGCTCACGCTTGAAAGCAGAAACAATTTCTGCGCGATTCTCCGCGCGGAACTGCTCTGCCGGATAGCGGAAATCCAGCCGGAGCTGCTCGAGCTGCAAGGCCACAGCAACACTATGCTCAAAATGCAGCACATCGGCATAGGGCAGCACAGAGGCGAAGGATGCCACGAACGTGATATCCCTCTGCGCCTGTGTATAACGGATCTCCTCGATGATCCCCTGCTGAACAGAGGCAGGAATATCCTCCGTGTACTGCTTCAGAAATTCATATAGGGTCGCGTTAGACATACTTCCTCCCTTGGGGTAGTCAGATTACAGTTTGGAAAGCTCCTCAAGAAGGGCGGGAACAATTTCATTCTCCGGTACCTTGCGCAGGATCTCACCGGATTTGAACAGAACACCAAAGCCGTCACCGCCGGCTACGCCAATATCGGCTTCTCTTGCTTCGCCGGGGCCGTTGACAACGCAGCCCATGACAGCGATCTTGACGTCCTTCTCAACATCCTTTACAGCTTCCTCAACCTGCTTTGCCAGCGAAACCAGGTCGATCTTGGTTCTGCCGCAGGTCGGACAGGAAACGATCTGCACACCGCCGCGCTTGCCGATGCTTTTGAGAATATCCTTGGCCGCAGCGATCTCGCGGATCGGATCATCCGTCAGGCTGACGCGGATCGTCTCACCAATGCCGTCATGCAGCAGTGAGCCGATACCAACAGCAGATTTGATCAGTCCCATGCGCTCTGTGCCTGCCTCGGTCACACCAAGATGCAGAGGATACGGACATTTCTCCGCAGCAAGGCGATAGCTGTCGATCATCCGGTTTACATCGGAGGACTTGATCGAAATGACAATATCTGTGAAATCACACTGCTCCAGCAGCTTCGCATGACCGAGTGCGCTCTCCACAAGTGCCTCGGGTGTCGGAGAACCGTACTTGGCAAGGATCTCCTTTTCCAGAGAGCCGGAATTTACGCCAATCCGGATCGGGATGCCCTTCTCGCGGCATACCTGTGCGACCTGGCGCACTCGATCCATGCTGCCGATATTACCAGGATTGATGCGGATCTTATCCACGCCGGCAGCCGCAGCTTCCAGCGCGATCCGGTAGTCAAAATGAATATCTGCTACCAGCGGAATATGGATTTTTTCCTTGATGGCCGGGATCAGACGTACAGCCTCCAGATTCGGTACTGCAGTACGGATGATCTCACAGCCGGCGGCTTCCAGTGCAACTGCCTGTGCAACGTTGCCCTCTACATTTTCAGCGGGTACGTTCAGCATGGACTGAATGTAAATATGGCTGCCGTCGAGCGTACATTCCCCGACACGAACAGGTCTGACATTTCTCATACAAAACACCTCTTACAAATTCATAGGTTTTTCAGTACTCATCCGCCCTGGATGAGACGCAGGATATCCTGCGCAGTCACCGCGATCATCAGCAGCATCAGCAGCGCCATGCCTGCCAGATGCACCATTCCCTCTCTTTCCGGGGGAACGGGCTTACGGCGGATTGCCTCAACCAGCAGAAACACGATCCGCGCACCATCCAGTGCCGGGATCGGCAGAAGATTGAAGATACCGACATTGATCGTGATAAACGATGCAAGTGACAGTACCGACAGGAGATGCTGCCGGAAGGTTTCTCCGTAGCTGACAGCTTCTCCGATGGTCGTCACAATGCCCACCGGGCCGGAGAGATCATGGAATCCATATTTGCCGGTGATCAGATCGCGAAGGGATGACCAGATCAGACGGCCTGTGGAAATCGTATCCAGAAAGCTGTAACGGATCACACCAAAGAACGTGAGCGGTTCTGCATGCACATAGAAATCGAGCCTTCCCTGGGTATAGGTATTATAAAACTGCACCGCCGGAAGTGTTACCTTTTTGCCGTCACGCAGCACAACGAGCTCCATCGTTTCAGCCTCTGTGCTCGTCAGCTTGTAGGACAGATCGGAGTCGGTCAGAATCCGCATTCCGTCGATCCGCAGGATCTCGTCACCGACCTGCAAACCGGTCTGCGCACTCATGGCAGTTACTTCCCCTGTATCCGGATTTGTCCGGAATTCTGCGATTTTTAGTGTAGCAATATCCCCATACAGCAATGTTGTGCAGATAATCAGCAAAAATCCCAGAATCAGATTCATGATCGGCCCTGCAAAAACGACTGCCAGACGCTGCGGAACGGATTTGCGGCTGAATGCACGCGGATTTTCACTTGTGCCGTCCTCACCTTCCATCGCACAGAATCCACCGATGGGCAGAGCACGGATAGAATACTGCGTCTCGCCCTTCTTGTGCTTCAGCAGAACCGGCCCCATGCCGACAGCAAATTCATTGACCTTCACGCCGCAGAGCTTTGCAACAGCAAAGTGACCGAATTCATGTAGCACAACGATCACGAAAAACACCGCGACCGCAACCAGAATGGATACGATGCTCATAAACCTCATCCTTTCTCAAGAGAACGGTTATTTCTTTGTCATCCGCTCCCGTACATAGGCACGCGCAGCCTGATCGGCCTCCAGTACCTCCTCATAACAGGTCACTTCCCCGCCCTTGACATGATCCATTGCTGCGCGGACAAGCTCACCGATTTCCAGGAAACCGATCTCATCGCGCAGGAAATGTCCTACGGCTTCCTCATTGGCACCATTCACGATCGCCGGACGAAGGCCGCCCTCCGTGATCGCATCAATCGCACAGCGCAGGCAGTCGAAGGTATCATAATCCGGCTTTTCAAAGGTCAGGGTACCATAATCCGTCAGCGAGAGCGGACGGGTCGGGCACTCGACACGTTCCGGATACAGCAGTGCGTACTGGATCGGAATTTTCATATCCGGTACACCCATCTGACCGATCACAGCACAGTCTTCATATTCTACTGCGGAATGCAGAACACTCTGCCGATGCACCACAATTTCGATCTGATCGGGTGTGAGATCGAACAGCCACTTGGCCTCGATGAATTCCAGACCCTTATTCATCATCGTTGCGGAATCAATGGTGATCTTGTTGCCCATATCCCAGTTCGGATGCTTCAGTGCATCCGCGGCACGGACATGCAGGAGTTCTTCCCGCGTTTTCCCAAAGAAGGGGCCTCCGGAGGCTGTCAGAATGATCTTCCGGATGCGATTCATGGAATTCCCCTGCAAGCTCTGGAAAATCGCTGAATGCTCACTGTCGATCGGGTAGATTTTAACGCCCTTTTCGGCAGCGTTCTTCATAACAAGAGAACCGCCCGCGACCAGCGTTTCCTTATTGGCCAGCGCAATATCGTGACCCGCTTCAATGGCCTTGAGTGTCGGCAGAAGTCCGACCATGCCGACAACGGAATTGAGCAAAACCTCCGTCGATTCCGCCTGCGCGATCTCACAAAGGCCGTCCATTCCGCAAAGCACCTCGATATGTTCGCCCATGAGCATGGTTTCCAGCTGCTCGACCTTGGCGGGATCAAAAATGCACACAGCCTCCGGATGAAATTTTTTAGCCTGTGCAGCCAGCAGCTCGGCATTGCTGTGCGCCGCAAGCGCTGTCACCTGAAGTCCATGCTTTTCAATGACTTCAAGCGACTGGGTACCAATGGATCCTGTCGATCCAAGCAGCGCTACCTTTTTCATATATATCATCCTTTCCTGGGAAATATGTAAAGATTTTTCCGCACACGGAGCTTTAGTACAATAAGCCCATCCGCAGATAGCAGGGACGGGCTTACTGGTGATTCTTAAATAATGGGAAACAGAGTCAGAAAAACACTGTATGCCGGAACGACAAAGAGAACAGAATCAAACCGATCCATCAGCCCTCCGTGACCGGGCATAATATTACCGTAGTCCTTGATCCCCTTCTGACGCTTGATGACAGATGCACTGAGGTCACCGATCACACTGATGACGGCAAGAACAGCACCCAGCGCAGCAGCCTTGCATGCGATCATAGGCGTAAATGCCGCAAGCGGATGCAGTTCCAGACGATTGGTAAACCAGATATTGCCCATAAAGATCAGCACAAATACGACGGCATTGCATACGATTCCGCCGATGAAGCCTTCGATCGTCTTCTTCGGGGAAATTTTTGGGCAGAGCTTCCGCTTTCCCATTGCAACACCGCAGAAATAGGCTCCGGAATCTGCGATCCATGCGCCGCCGAGTGCCATAATGAGATGGAACAATCCGTGCTTGCAGAAGTCTTCTCCGAAGCACAGTGTGATCAGCATGGTCAGCGACCAGCTTACCGCATACATGGAGCCGCCCATGAATCCGAGCTGCTCGACAGTAAATTTCTCATGATGCCACACAAAATCCATAAACAGCAGCATCAGACAAACCGGAAGCAGCAGATATTTTACCATGCTGCCAATCTGCATGATTGTTTCATTTGTCCCCTGCATCAACAGGTATTGCGAAACAGGCGACAGAAATCCGTAGGACAACACGGTACACAATGCCAGCTTATGCTGCTGGCCTCCCACGACCTTTGCCAGCTCATACAGGATGATTGCAATAACGATTCCCAATATCACAGGCAGCACCAGTGTATTGCGAAGCAGAATGACTGCGAACAGGACGCACAGTCCCACCGCCGAAGAGATCAGACGTGTCCGCATCAGACCCCTCCGAACCGTCTGCCGCGGCCGGCATAGTCGATCAGAGCCTTGTCCAGCTCATCCGTACCGAAATCAGGCCAGAGAACATCAGTGAAATAATACTCTGCATACGCACACTGCCAGATCAGATAATTCGACAGGCGCAGCTCACCGCTCGGACGGATGACAAGATCCACGTCCGGAATTCCTGCAGTGTACAGGTGGTCTGCAATGGTCTGCTCTGTAATGGAATCCGGATCGAGCTCACCGTTTTTTACAAGCGCTGCAATCTCACGCGCTGCATGGGCGATCTCGTCACGACCGCCGTAATTGCAGGCAAGCAGAACTGTCAGCTGAGAGTGATGTGCGGTATCTGCCTCGAGCTTCTCCATACGCTTCCGGATGTCCTCCGGATAGGCAGACTTATCTCCTAAGAAGATCGCACGCACACCGTCACCGAGGTGAAGCTGTACTTCATCAAGGTATTCGCGCATGATCGCAAGAATGCCGTCAATCTCGGCCTGCGGACGCTTCCAGTTCTCCGTGGAGAATACATAGAAACTCGCATATTTGATGCCGATGTCCTTGCAGTACTGCATGATGCGCTTGAAATTCTTGCCGCCCTCAACATGTCCAAGACTCCGCGGAAGACCGCGTTTCTTTGCCCAGCGGCCATTGCCGTCCATGATGAATCCAACATGCACCGGCAGATTTTCAGGCAGCTTTGTTTCTTCCTTTTTACCAAATAACGCCATACGATGGCTTCCTTTCTGAGTTCACTGCACCGTCAGATGCTCATGATCTCCTTTTCCTTCTCTGCAACACACTTGTCCACTTCGTCGCAGTACTTGTCAGTCAGCTTCTGAACCTTCTTCTCAGCATCCTTCTGATCGTCCTCGGTGATCTCGCCGTTCTTCTTCATTGCCTTGAACTTTTCAAGCGTATCGCGGCGGACATTGCGGACAGCTACCTTAGCCTCCTCGCCGAACTTCTTGACACCCTTGCACAGCTCCTTGCGGCGCTCCTCCGTCGGCTGCGGGAAAGCAAGACGGATCACATTGCCGTCATTCATCGGGGTAATGCCCAGATCAGAAGCCAGAATGGCCTTCTCAATGTCCTTGAGCGTAGACTTGTCATACGGCTGGATCACCAGTGTGCGGGCATCTGCCTTGGAGATGGATGCAAGACCCTGCATCGGGGTCGGTGCGCCGTAGTAATCTACCGTGATCTTATCGAGAACGGACGGGTTGGCACTGCCGGCACGGATGGAGCCGAAATTGCTCTCCATGCTCTCAATGCTCTTCTGCATCTTTTCCTCTGCTGCTTTCAGTGTTGCTTTCATAATCAGTATGCCCCTGCAAGCCGGATCCATCCGGCGAGGGTACTCCTTTCGTTATAATAAAATTAGTTTTCAGAAATAATGGTGCCGACATTCTTACCCATTACAGCATCCAGAATGTTATCCGGACGGCTCAGGTCAAATACCAGCATCGGGAGATGATTGTCGCGGCAAAGCGTTGCGGCAGTCATATCCATAACGCCAAGCTCATTGTTCAGCACTTCGCTGAATGTCAGCTTGTCATACTTGACAGCATCATCGAACTTATGGGGATCCTTGTCGTATACGCCGTCAACAAGCGTTGCCTTCATCAGGATCTCTGCTTCGATCTCCACACCGCGCAGCGCTGCCGCAGAATCCGTGGAGAAGAAAGGATTACCGGTGCCGCATCCGAAGATGACAACACGCCCCTTCTTGAGATGGTTCATTGCCTTGTTTCGGATGTAGGGCTCTGCAACCTGCTGCATGGTGATGGCAGTCTGCACGCGCACCTCCACGCCAAGCGATTCGAGCACATCGGCAATGGCAAGGGCATTGATCGTTGTGGCGAGCATTCCCATGTGATCGGCTCTGGTACGGTCAAGACCGCCGGATTCACGGCCGCGCAGGAAGTTTCCGCCGCCGACTACGATGCCAACCTGTGCACCGACATCGACACACTTCTTGACACTCTCGCAGATATTCCCGATCACCTTGTAGTCCAGACCAAAGCGCTTTTCACCGGCAAGTGCCTCGCCGCTGAGCTTCAGGAGAATTCTTTTGTACTTGAGTTCCATAGTGTAACACCTCACAAAGATATACTATCTCTATTTTACACTAAAATTCGGATTCTGTAAAGAGGATTTCTGAAATTTTTTTCAAAAAAAGCGATTTTTTTTGCATATTGTCAAAAACCGACCTATTCTCGCCAAAAATGCGGAGAGGGATTCCTCTCCGCATTTGTACAGTTAAACCGGCAGTGTCACAAGGCTGACAAGACTTTTCAGAATATACAGCGAATCCGTGCCGTCAACGTTTCCGCTGCGGTCAACATCCGCATTTTTCATTGCCTGATCGCTGATCTTTGTCATGCCAAGCAGATTTTTGTTGAGTGCAATGACATCCAGGAGTGCTACCTCTCCGTTTTCATCCACATCGCCATAGGTCGTTCCTGCCTCCGGAGCCTCGCCTTCACCCAGAAGGCGCAGAAGTCCCAGGCCGGATACATCCGTATAGCCCATGCCGGACAGGTCAAACCAGTTGGCAATAGAGGTACGCTTCCCCTCACCGTCTCCGTCATCATTGATCTGCGCATCAAATCCGACGATCTGGCCGGCTGTGAATCCGCCAAGCGTGGACGGAATGGCGATTTCAATCAGATAACCGTCAGCCGTCTTTGCAGCCGCTGATGTGAAGCGATCTGTTGTCAGGCCGTCTGTCACCGATTTCTCATTGTCAAAATTGACACGCACCTGAATATCATCCGCTTCATAGGCAGTTGTTTTATGATTATTTTCGTCCAGGAAGATCTCTACGGAATCCTGTTCGTAGGTGTTGCTGCTTGCCTTGGAAAGCACAGGATCCTTTACCTCTGCAAGGATATACAGATGATCCTTGTCCCAGAGGAGCTTTGCCGTACCGGAAGCACCGGAACCCATCGAATAGGTACCGATCGGGATGGAAGGCGCATCTGCCCAGGCAGCATCGACCGTTCCGTCAATCGTGACTGTCCCTTCCGCAGCATTGGCGATAGCAGGGATCTTGGCAATGGTCAGCTTGCCGTAGGAATCGGGATCGGGCGTTTCCTTCAGGGAGTTCCAGTTATAAGCACTTGTACCGAGATTGATCGTCAGGTCAAATCCGATGCTGTCGCCAACTGCATAGGTCTGCTTGGAGGCATTCATGATCTCAATGACATTTGTGCCGGCTTTCAGCTCGAAGGTCTTAGGATCACCGAGAAGCTCTGTGTACACCGTGAGCTTGCCGTCTCCTGCCGCATACACCTCCAGCGTCAGTGTATTGTTGTTCCAGGCAGCCTTGAAATTACCCGCCGCACCAAGAGAATTCCAAGCCTGCGCCTCGAAAGCCTTGTCGGGATCCGCAGCGACATACGCTCTGGCCGTCCTGACCGTCTGCACCGGTGCATCGGTATCAATGACCGCATAATAGGCATCCTTCGCCTGGTAGTTCTTGTCGAACAGCAGCGGATAGCCGCCGATCCAGCTTGTCGAATCCGTAATGCCCCAGAGGACGACCGCCGACAGATTCACACCGCTTTCCCGGACACGCTTATACATTTCAAAGCACTGCCGATACCGTTCTGCCAGTGCCAGCAGATCTTCTCTTGTATCCGAACGCAGAGATACATCCAGCTCTGTCACCTGAATTTCAAGCCCCATGTCCGCATAGGACAGCAGTGCATTCTCATACTGCTCGATCGAAGGACTGCTCATGCCGATATGCGACTGCATGCCCATGCCGTCGATCAGTCCGGCGTCAACCAGAGGCTGGAGGATCTCAGACTGAATATACTTCAGCTTGCCCTCGCTGTATTCGTTATAATCGTTATAGAACAGCTTGCATCCCTTCGGGGCATACTTTCTGGCATAGGTGAATGCTTTCAGAATATAGCTCTGGTCACCGTAGACGCTGACCCACCCGGAAGAGCCATCGCCCTGTGAATAGGCACCGGCCTTACGGATCGTTCCGGAATCCGATGCAGCCTCATTGACGACATCCCATGCATAGACTTCAAGATCCGGGTACTGGGTTTTGATCGCATCCATCACATTTTTGATATAGTTTTCCATACGCTGATCCATGATTTCCGGGGAAACAAAATCAGCGGATGCTTCATAGTTTTCCTTGAAGAACCAGTCCGGTGTCTGGGAATGCCATACAAGCACATGTCCGCGAAGCGGAATCTTGTTTTCCTCGCAGAACTGGAGCATTCCGGCAGCCTGTTTGAGCGAGATCTGCGGATTGGTCTGGTCGCCGCCATTGTCATTCATATAGGCAAGCGTTGCAGACTGATCCAGCACAGATTCGGGTTTCAACTCATTTCCGATGGTCACGGAATTGTAATGCTTGAGGATCAGATCCTTCGTCGCACCCTGCGAAAATTCACTGCCTGCCACGGCACATCCGATCTTGAATTCGTCTGCATACACATCCTTCAGGGACGCAATGTCCTCCTGAATGGCGGGATCCGGCAGACGAACAGCACTGACATCATCCAGATAGAAGCCCATCAGATCCTGCTCTGTCACCGCGGAATCCGGCTTGTAGGCAGTCTGGACATACACATAGAAATTCGACGCTCCTTCCGGAATGGTGCATTCGGTGCTGACATACGTCCACTCGCCCTTGTTGGCTGTTTCCGTATAGATCGTATAGTAGTTCTCTTTGCCATCCAGATCGTACTGGAGATTGATGGAAAATTTCTGGGTATCCGTCCAGTTTTCGCCGTCATACATCACCCAGCATCCAAAGCTGTAATAGCCCCCGGCAGTCAGATTGAGCGTCTTATTGCAGGTCACACCATTCCAGAGCTGCTGTCTGCCGTCGGTATACAGGGAATAGGTTCCGGAATGTGCTGCCTTGTCTGTGACCTCGACAGTGGTGTTCGAGCCTCTCCCCTGCCACTGCATCTTGGTGCCGTCCTCGAAATCATCGGAAAAACCGTCTTCATTCCCGGCATCCTCGATGCGTTCGCCCGAGACAATAAAATCATCCATATAGAAATCACTCAGGGTGTTTGCCTCGACATAAACCACGATATTGCTTGCATCCTCCGGAACGGTGTAGGTGCCGTTGATGACGCTCCATTCACCGCACCGGGCATTGGTCGAGCTGATATACTTGTAGTTTTCCTTGCCGTCCTTGTCAGTGTACAGGCATTGGAGATTGAACTGCTGGTTCTGTCCGCCGACCGTCTCGTCATCGTAGAGAACTGCCACACTCAGCGTATACTGCTGCCCCGCGTACATGGTGCCGATCATGGAAGCACCGGCACCGTTCCAGTTCACGGTGCGGCCTGTGACAGACAGCGATTTCTCTCCGGAATGGGCATATACATCTGAAAGCGCAAGCTCTGTGGATCCTGATGTCCGCGCCTTCCAGGTGCCGAAGCTGTCCTCAAAGGTGTCGTTCACCAGCTCTTCCGCCTCCGCGGAAACGGGCATGGTTCCCACAAGGCTCACAAGCATCATGGCTGCTGTGATCCCTGCCGGGATGGTTCTTTTCTTCATTTTCTTCACCTCATCTGTTTCTCTATAAATACCCTTCTGAGATGCCCTGCATCTCCATTTTATTATACAGAAATATTTCTAAAAAGTCAATAGAGTCTCACAAAAAAAGCAGGAATGCCGGAGCATTCCTGCTGTTCTCAATTTCAGTCGGTGACCGCAATCACTTCAACTTCCACAAGAGCACCCTTGGGAAGATCCTTGACTGCAACACAGCTTCTGGCGGGCTTGCCGGTGATATAGTTCCCGTAGATCTCGTTGAACGCACCGAAATCTGCAATATCCGCAAGGAAGCATGTGGTCTTGACAACATGGTCAAAATCGGTTCCTGCTGCTGCAAGGACATTCTTCAGATTCTCCATGACCTGTGTGGTCTGCCCCTGAATATCCGCAGCTTCAATGTTTCCGGATGCCGGAACAATGGCGATCTGACCGGAGGTGTAGAGGACATTGCCTGCCTTGACTGCCTGCGAATACGGGCCGATTGCAGCCGGGGCATTTTCGGTGTAGATTTTCTCTGCCATGATAAAAAACTCCCTTCAAATACCGGTAAATGTTACCGGATGGAATCGTATAACGGCGGTTGTCCTTTCCGGACAAACGTCTTGTTCTGATAATGCGATTTCTGAATGAGGACGCATGTCATTTCCGGAACGTATCAGGAACCTGATAACCGTAGGAAATGAGCTTCTGTACATAGGCAGGATCCTGCATACGCTGCATGGATTCCTCCATATACGGTGCCTGGTTCTTTGCCTCCGCACCCGTGCGGATCCGGATCCACAGCACAAAGCATGCAATGGATGCCAGAACACCCAGTCCCACGCAAAATGCATTGAGCATCATATAGTAGCCCTTCGTCCGGATCGACCAGACTATCCACAATGCCATAACAGCTGCAAAGAGTGCAAAGCCAATGCAGCCCTTCAGATAGAGGCTGCTGTTGGTGCTGCGAGGATCAAAGCCCTCGACAGCCACCTCCCTCCAGCGCCGATCAAGATATTCGCCGTCGCAATGCCTGCAATGCCGGATCGGTGTGCCGTAGCACCAGGTGTTTGTATCTTCGCGATTGTGCTTGCCGCAGGAAGGGCAGTCCCATTCCAGAAAATTCAGTGACATAGCTGTACCTTACTTATTCAGAATGTGGAACCCGGCATCCGTAAGTGCCTGACGGATCTGACGGATGTGCTCATGGTTGCGGGTTTCCAGACCAATGCGCAGGATGGTATCGGTAATGTCGCTGTCCTCGCTGGCACGCTCATGATGGATGGAAACGACATTGCCTCCAAGATCGGCCAGAATCGCAGAAACGCCCTTGAGCTGGCCGGGCTTGTCCTCAAGCTGAATAGCCAGTACATCCGTGCAGCCCATCTTGAGCTGACCGCGCTTGATGACACGGGACAGGATGGTCACATCAATGTTGCCGCCGGAAACAAGGCATACGACATTCTTGCCCTTGATATCCGGAATCTTGCCGAACATCACTGCTGCCACGGAAACGGCGCCTGCACCCTCTGCAATCAGCTTCTGCTGTTCGATCAGCGTCAGGATCGCAGTGGAAACCTCATCATCAGTAACGGTCACAACGCCGTCTACATACTTCTTGACATATTCAAAAGTATGCTCACCCGGCTCCTTGACCTTGATACCGTCTGCAACCGTGCTGACTTTATCAAGGCATACGATCTCATCCATTTCCAGAGACTGCACCATCGAGGGAGCACCGCTGGCCTGCACGCCGTAGACACGGATATTCGGATTGAGCGATTTGAGCGCAAATGCAACGCCGGAGATCAGTCCGCCGCCGCCAACCGGAACAACCACAACATCGACATCCCGCATCTGCTGCAGGATCTCCAGGCCGATGGTACCCTGTCCGGCAATGACGTCCTCATCATCGAAGGGATGCACGAAGGTGTATCCTTTCTCTGCCTCCAGCTCGCGTGCCTTCTTATAGGCGTCATCATAGACACCCGGAACAAGGCATACATCCGCACCGTAGCCCTTGGTCGCCTCGACCTTGGAGATCGGCGCGCCGTCCGGCAGGCAGATCAGGGATTTGATCCCGTTCTTGGTAGCTGCAAGTGCAACGCCCTGCGCATGATTACCTGCAGAGCATGCGATTACGCCCTTTGCCTTCTCCTCTTCGCTCAGCTGCGAAATCTTGTAATATGCACCACGAACCTTGAAGGAGCCGGTGATCTGCAGATTCTCGGTTTTCAGATAGACATTGGCTTCGGGACAGATCTTCGGGGCATGAATGATGTCCGTCTGACGGATTACTTCCTTCAGCACATAGCTGGCATGATATACTTTATCAAGCGTCAGCATGATAATCACTCCTTATACTATTGCAGGGTCGCTTACAGTGCCCCGTCTTGTTTTGCTGATAGTTGTTCTATCAACTGTCTTGCTGCACGCGCAGAACGTCCGCTCTTGCGAAGTGCAAAGCGTTCAGCCTCCTGCGCAAGCTGCTCCTCGTCCATTTCCAGTCCGGACTGTTCAGCCAGCCCGCGGACAATATTCAGATACAGATCCTTGTTCGGCTTGTCAAACAGGATCCGGATGCCGAAACGCTCAGACAAGGAAATTGTTTCCTGCATGGTGTCGTTGCGATGGATCTCGTCACCTTCCCGCTGTGAGAAGGTTTCCCGCACGATATGGCGGCGGTTACTCGTGGCATAGATGACCGTATTCTGCGATCTTGCAGAAATACTGCCCTCCAGAACCGCTTTGAGAGCACTGAAATCATCGTCATTCTCCTGAAAGCTCAGGTCATCAATGAACAAGATAAATTTCAGCGGGTTTTCGCTGAGCTCGTCAAGCAGACCCGGAAGCAGATGCAGCTCATCCTTCGACAGCTCGATCAGGCGCAGTCCCTCACCGGCAAATTCATTTGCAATTGCCTTGACCGTTGCGGATTTGCCGGTGCCGGCATCTCCGTACAGCAGGATATTTGAGGCTTTCTTGCCGGCCAGCAGCGCACGCGTATTATCAATGACCTGCTGCCGCTGCATTTCATAGCCGATCAGATCCCCGATCCGGATCGGATCCGGAAATCTTGCAGGCTGCAATACATATCCCGCATCCAGATCCGCATCGCGTTTCATGTGAAACATATGATGCCTTGCATACATGCCGGAGCCCTGCTTCTTGTAATCCTTCATACGCTTCCAGAAAAGCGGCTCCAGATTGGCCTCATAGGCATGCCAGTCCGGCTGGAGTCCCTGGACGCCGGTAAATTCACCGCATCCCATGTTGATATGATATTGCTTGATCATGGCAGAAGAAATGGATGCCGTGCGGGACAGATACCCGAGCTCACGCTTGACAGAATCCATCATCGTCCGCGGGATCGGAACGTCGTTGGCCAGGTACCAGTCCAGCGGCGTTTCCGTAGAAAGCACAAGATCACGCAGATACACCGTCCAGTTGGTCGTATGCCTGGCATACAGCAGGCGGACAAAGCGGTAATATTCCGTCTTTGCCACCCACCAGTCAATTCCGGTCTCCCCGACCATGCCGATCATCCGACGGAAGGTACGGAACAGATCGTCACGGTACAGGGACTGGAAAATCACAAGCTCATCAAGCCTGTCATGCAGATCGTGAAACATTATCGGATGCTCCCGTTCTTGATGGATTCCACAAGACCACCGTTCTCAATGATGGTCTGAATGAATGCCGGGAACGGCTCAACTGTATAATCTTCACCGGTCGTCTCGTTGTGGAGAATGCCGTTGTCCAGATCGGCGGTGATGACATTGCCCTCGGCAATAGCATCGGCTGCCTTCTCAGACTCGACGATCGCAAGGCCGATATTGATGGCGTTCCGATAGAAAATACGCGCAAAGCTCTTGGCGATGACGAGCGAGATGCCGCTTGCCTTGATGGCTATGGGGGCATGCTCACGGGAAGAACCGCAGCCGAAATTCCAGCCGGCAACCATGATGTCGCCTTCCTTGACACGAGAAGCGAAGGTCGTGTCCAGATCCTCCATGCAATGGGAAGCAAGCTCCTTGTGGTCGCTGGTATTCAGGTAACGTGCCGGGATGATAACATCCGTATCCACGTTGTCACCGTACTTGATGACAGTTCCGGTCATTTTCATCTCAAAGCACCTCCTCAGGGGCAGCAATTCTGCCGGCAATGGCACTGGCAGCCGCTACCTCGGGGCTTGCCAGGTAAATTTCGGATGTGGTATGACCCATTCTGCCGATAAAGTTGCGGTTTGTAGTCGCAACTGCACGCTCATGCTCGGCAAGAATGCCCATATGACCGCCCAGACACGGGCCGCAGGTCGGCGTGGAAACCACCGCACCGCACTCAATGAAGGTCTTGAGATAGCCCTTTTCCATTGCTTCCAGATAAATCTTCTGGGTTGCAGGGATCACGATGCAGCGAACGCCCTTTGCAACTTTCTTTCCCTGCATGATCTCAGCAGCGGCTTTCAGATCTTCCAGTCTGCCGTTGGTGCAGGAACCGATCACAACCTGCTGGATCTTAATTTCATCAATTTCGTCCGTGGTGTGGGTGTTTTCGGGCAGATGCGGGAATGCAACGGTGTGCTTGATCTCGGACAGGTCGATGACATAGGTCTTTTCGTACTCTGCATCGGCATCTGCCTCGTAAACGACCGGCTCACGGTCGGAATGCTCCTTGACGTATGCCTTTGTGATCTCATCCACAGCAAAGATGCCGTTCTTGGCACCGGCTTCAATCGCCATGTTTGCCATGCACAGGCGATCTGCCATTGTCAGGGAGGACAGACCTTCGCCGACAAATTCCATGGACTTGTAGAGTGCGCCGTCCACGCCGATCATGCCGATGATGTGCAGGATCACGTCCTTGCCGGAAATGTACTTGTTCAGCTTGCCCTTCAGCTCGAATTTCAGAGCGGACGGCACCTTGAACCACGCCTTGCCGATGGCCATGCCGCATGCCATGTCGGTCGAGCCGACACCGGTCGAGAATGCGCCCAGAGCACCGTAGGTGCAGGTGTGGGAGTCCGCACCGATCACAGCATCACCGGAGACAACGAGTCCTTTTTCCGGCAGAAGTGCATGCTCAATGCCCATCTGTCCAACGTCGTAGAAATGCGTAATATCCTGCTCGCCGCAGAAATCACGGCACATCATGCACTGCTGTGCAGCCTTGATGTCCTTGTTCGGAGCAAAGTGATCCATTACCATGGTCACCTTCTCCTTGTCAAAAACGCTCTCCTTGCCCATCTGGTTGAATGCCTTGATGGCAACCGGAGAGGTAATATCATTGCCAAGCACGAGATCCAGATTCACC
>CACZPI010000060.1 GCA_902783005.1 uncultured Ruminococcus sp.
GGGGCGGGCTTACAGTACGCCCTCCCCAAAACAGACTTTTTTGACAAGCTCTCCCCTGATACACAAGGTATCAGGGGTTGCGTGCCCGCATTCACACATACTGTTCAAGCTGCACCCGCAGCTTGCGGATGATCTTCTTTTCAAGCCGTGAGATGTACGACTGCGAAATGCCGATCTGATCGGCCACCTCCTTCTGCGTCATTTCGCGCCTGCCGCCAAGGCCGAAGCGCAGCTCCATGATCTCCCGCTCCCGGTCAGGCAAGGCACGGACGGCAGCCCGCAGCATGGTGCGCTCCGATTCCTCCTCAATGCCCCGGCTGACAATGTCCTCCTCCGTTCCCAGCACATCCGACAGCAGCAATTCATTGCCGTCCCAGTCGGTATTGAGCGGCTCGTCGATCGAAATATCCCCCCGGTACTGGGACGCCTTGCGCAGGAACATGAGAATTTCATTTTCGATGCAGCGTGAGGCATAGGTCGCAAGCCGGATGTTCTTATCTGCCCTAAATGTCCCGATCGCCTTGATGAGGCCGATGGTGCCGATCGAAATGTAATCCTCGAGTGTCGCGGACGCCGTTTCATAGCGCTTGGCAATGTACACGACCAGCCGCAGATTATGGACGATGAGCTTCTGCCGCGCCTTCTGATCCCCGCGGGCAAGGGCGGCCAGCGCTTCGGCTTCCTCCTCCCGCGGCAGCGGCGGCGGCAGGGTATCCGACCCGCTGATGTAATCGACGCTGCACGGCCGGTACAGCCGGCACAGCAGATTCCGGATGAATGACAGGATACGCATGACAGTGACCTCCTTATCGGTTTGCCGCAGGATCAGTCCCGCAGCAGCTTCGGATGAAATACGGCATTCGACATCCTCTGTTCGCTGACACCGATCAGCACATCCACACGCTTGCACCGTCCCGAAATTTCGCTGCACAAAAGGGCTTCATCCGGGCGGAATACCCAGACCACCCCGCTTCCGGCTGCCGTTTCAAAGGGAAGCGGCCGGAAGCCCGGACACGGAAATACCTCCGGCACCAGTCCGGGGAGCGATTCCCGCGAACAGATGACGACAGGCAGCCCCGTGACGAAATCCGTCAGGGAATTGCCGGTGTCGGCAAGCCCCTGCACCGCTGCGGCATGGGCGCCGTACCGGATGCGGAGCTGATAGCGGTCGTCATGTCCTGCATGGCGCTCACGGATGCGGCCGATGACGGTCAGTGCCAGATACACCGCGATCGTCATGCCGAGGAGCTGCGTCAGGGACAGATCCGGGTACCATCCCCCGCCCGCATAGATCACCGGCACCCATCCGGTGCAGGACAATGCCAGCAGCGCCCCAGCCGTCAGCATGCTCACCCCAAGGAAGGCAAGCATTTTCCCAAGCAGCGCCCTTCCGTCCCGGAATCCGAAAGCAATCCCGCACACAAGCACCGCCCCGCCGATGCGCACCGGCACCGTGATCCATGCAGATGCCTGCGGGAAGAACACCAGCACCACCGGCAGGCAGCCTGCCAGTGCGGCGGCGATCCCGCGGAATGCCTTCATGCGGGTATGGGTGATCCCTGCGGTCAGGCGCAGGAGCAGATAATTCATGTACAGGTCAATGACCAGCAGGACATCGAGGTAGACAGTATGCAGAGCATTCCCTCCTTTGCTGAATGGCGGCGGACGGTTCTGTCCGCTGTTTTCATTATACCACAAAGGGGTTGTCTGATCGTGTCGGAATGATGCAGGCGGGATAATTTTCCATGTATGAACCCGCGCCGGCCTGTCCATGCTGAAAGGGAACAGGAAGGGGGCATGCACATGGCATACCACAAGGTCGTGATCGCCGGCATCAATACCGCGGATCTCACCGTGATGGGCGAGGAGGAGAAAATGCGCCTGCTGCGCGAATACAAGGAGACCGGCAGCAAGGCCGTGCGGGACAGGCTGATCCGGGGGAATCTCCGGCTTGTCCTGAGCGTGGTGCAGCGCTTTGCCGGACGCGGGGAGGATGTGGACGATCTGTTCCAGATCGGGGTGATCGGGCTGATGAAGGCGATCGGGAATTTCGATCTGACCAAGGAGGTGCGCTTCTCGACGTACTGCGTACCGATGATCGCCGGGGAGCTGCGGCGGCATCTGCGGGATTACACCCACATCAAGATCAGCCGCAGCCTGCGGGATCTGGCTTACAAGGCGATCCAGGCCAAGGAGCAGCTCACCGGATCCCTCCAGCGGGAGCCGACGATGGATGAAATTGCCGCTGCCGTGGGGGAGCCGCGGGCGGATATTGTGGTAGCGCTTGAAAGCATCAGTGATCCGGTGTCGCTGTATGAGCCGGTGTATTCGGATGCGGGAGATACGCTGTATGTGATGGATCAGCTCAGCGACCACGAAAGCGCGGAGAGCTGGATCACGCAGTTTTCGATGCGTGACGCCATCCGCGCACTCGGGAAGCGCGAGCGCAGCATTCTGCATCTGCGGTATTACCTCGGGAAGACGCAGATGGAGGTGGCAAAGGAGATCGGCATTTCCCAGGCGCAGGTCTCCCGGCTGGAAAAAGGCGCCATTGCCAAGATCAAGGCGGCGATATAGCCATACAAAAAGAGGACTCCCCGCCTTGCAGGGAGTCCCCTTTTAGGATTCTCCGTTTTTAGGAGAGCTTGGCAATATCTGCCGCAGAAACCATGCGGATGCCTGCCTTTTCGAGCTCTGCTGCGGCCTTCTTCTCGTCGTCTACATGCATAACGATATATGCATCCTTGCCGACAACAGTAATGCACGCATACAGATAGTCGATGTTCACACCGGCTTCGGCCATGACGCGGGTGATCGCGGAAAGCCCGCCGGGCTGGTCATTCATCGCAATGCACATGACCTTTGTGATCGTGGACATGAAGCCCTTCTCACGCATGGCCGCCTGTGCCTTCTCGGTATCGCTGACGATCATGCGCACGATGCCGAAATCCTTGGTATCTGCAAGGCTCATGGCACGGATGTCGATGTTGGCTTCCTTGAGTGTTTCGGTGACCTGTACAAGCTGTCCGGGCTTGTTTTCCATAAAGATCGAAAGCTGCTGGGTTGTCATGGTAGATTCCTCCTTTTCGGTTTCGCGGTGTACCGCGCTTTATTTGCCAAAATTGTAGCCGAGCTCGAATGCCTTCTTGTTCAGCTCCACAAACTTCGGCTTGACCGTCTGCTCAATGGCAGAGATCCACTTGTCATAGTCGATATGGAAGTGCTTGGCAAGCTGTCCCATCAGAACGATGTTGACTGCCTTGGCCGAGCCTGCCTGCTCTGCAAGCGTCAGCGCATCCATTGCCTCGATCTGCACGCCCTTGGCGGTCAGCTCGTCGAGGATCGCCTCCGGGTATTCTGCCGCACCCGTGATGACGGGCATCGGATCAATGCGCTGGGTGTTGGTGATGATGATGCCGCCGATCTTCAGCAGATGCGCGTATCTGGCTGCCTCGATGCGCTCGAATGAGATCAGGAAATCTGCCTCACCCGACTGTACCACCGGGGAATAGACCTTGTCGCCGTAGCGGACATAGGTAATGACCGAGCCGCCGCGCTGGCTCATGCCGTGTACTTCCGATACCTTAATATCATACCCTTCGTTGACAAGCACCTTGCCAAGGAGCTTGCTTGCCAGCAAAGAGCCCTGACCGCCGACACCGGCGATCACAATGCCTTTTGTTTCCATATTGATTCTCCTTATTTGGTTAATTCCGGATCCCCCTATATCACTTCTCGACAGCGGGAACGCTTACTGCTGTACGCAGCTTGCCGGCGGGAGCTCTGCCATGGTCGGCTCCTCGTGGCCGATCGCATCAAACGGGCAAAGCTCCTCGCAGACGCCGCATCCCACGCACAGGGTGGTGTCGATATTGGCCTTGCCGTCCTTCATGCGGATGGACGGGCAGCCGAGCTTCATGCAGCGCTTGCAGCTGCGGCACTTGTCGGGATCGACCATGACCGGCTTCTTCGGCTTGACATACTTGAGCAGAACACAAGGTCTGCGGGAAATGATGACGGACGGCTCATGAACGGCCAGCTCCTCCTTGACGGCCTTCTCGGTCTCTTCAAGGTTGTACGGATCGACCACGCGCACGCGGCCGATGCCGAGGGCATGGCAGAGATCTTCGAGGTTGATCTTGGTGGCCGGGTCGCCCTTGATATTGAAGCCGGTGGTCGGATTCTGCTGGTGGCCGGTCATGCCGGTGATGGAATTGTCAAGGATGATGACCGTCGAATTCGATCCGTTATAGGCAATGTTGGCAAGTCCCGTCATGCCGGAATGCATGAATGTGGAATCACCGATCACGCAGACGGTCTTGTCCTCCGCCTCGCCGCCGGCTGCCTTGTTGTAGCCGTGCAGGCCGGAGATGGAAGCACCCATGCAAAGGGTGGAATCAAGCGCCGTCAGCGGTGCGGCAGAGCCGAGGGTATAGCAGCCGATGTCGCCAAGGACAGTGATCTTGTTCTTGGAGAGAACGTAGAACATGCCTCTGTGCGGACATCCGGAGCACATGACCGGCGGACGCACCGGAATGGCGGTATCTGCCGTAATGGTCTCCTTCGGTGCAAGACCGAATGCGGCTGCAATGGACTTCTGGGAGAATTCGCCGAGCGGGGTGAACAGCTCCTTGCCGATGACATCGACGCCGATGTTGCGGCAGTGGGATTCGATCACGCCGTCAAGCTCCTCCACGACATAGAGCTTCTTGACCTTGGAAGCAAGCTCCTTGATCTTCTGCACCGGCAGCGGGTTGACCATGCCGAGCTTCAGGATGGAAACGCTGTCCCCGAATACCTCCTTGCAATACTGATAGCAGGCGCCGGAGGTGATGATGCCGATGTCGGTGCCGCCCATTTCGAGACGGTTGATCTCGGCAGTCTCGGCATATTCCGTCAGCTTCCGCATTCTCTCTTCCACGAAGGGATGACGGCGGATGGCATTGGCGGGTGCCATGATGAATTTCTGGGGATTCTTCTCATAGGGCTTCTTCTCCGGCACAATGCGCTCCCCGGTTTCCACGACCGACTGTGCATGGGCGATTCTGGTACACATGCGCAGCAGGCAGGGGGTGTCGAACTGCTCGGAGATCTCGAATGCGAGCTTTGCGAATGCCTTACATTCCGCAGAATCGGCGGGCTCGAGCATCGGCACCTTGGCACCGATGGCATAATGGCGGGAATCCTGCTCATTCTGGGAGGAATGCATGCCCGGATCATCTGCCACGCAGACGACCAGACCGCCTGTCACGCCGGTATAGGACAGGGTGAAGAGCGGGTCGGCGGCCACATTCAGGCCGACATGCTTCATGGCGCAGGCGGCTCTCACACCGCGCAGGGAGGCACCGAATGCCGCTTCCATCGCGACCTTCTCATTGGGTGCCCACTCGCAGTAAATATCGTCATAGGTGGCGGCAAACTCCGTGATCTCGGTACTCGGTGTACCCGGATAGCTGGAAATGACCTCCACACCGGCCTCATACAGGCCTCTGGCAACGGCTGCGTTGCCGATCATCAGTTCTTTCATAGTATATCCTTTCAGGTGATGGTTCTTTTATTTATGCTTCTTCCTCGCCGCGCTTGTCGATGATGCGCTTTGCCTTGCCCTCATACCGTGCAATGGTACGCGGTGCTACCAGCGTGACCTTGGCCTGAATGCCCAGAACGGTCTTGAGCTTATCGACAGCTTCCTTCTGCTTGGCTTCGAGGTTGCCGAAATTCTCCAGCAGACGCTCGTCATTGATCTCAATGCGCACTTCCAGATAATCGGTGTAGTTCTTCCGCGTCAGGATCAGCTCGTAATGCGGGGAAATGCCGTCAATATTCGCCATGACCGATTCGATCTGGGACGGGAATACATTCACGCCGCGGATCTTGAGCATGTCGTCGCTTCTGCCCTGTACCTTCTCCATGCGGGCATGGGTGCGGCCGCAGCGGCACTTCTCGTAATGGATGCGGGTGATGTCCTTCGTGCGGTAACGCAGCAGCGGGAAGCCTTCCTTCGACAGCGGAGTGATGACCAGCTCGCCCTTTTCGCCGCGGGGCAGTACCTCGCCGGTTTCGGGATTGACGATCTCCGCCAGGAAGTGATCCTCTGCGAAATGCAGACCGCAGCGGTATTCGCATTCGCCGGAAACGCCCGGGCCCTGCAGCTCACTCATACCGTAATTGTCGGTGGAGAACAGCCCGAAGCCCTGTTCGATCTTGTCACGCAGCGCATCCGTGCAGCCCTCGGAGCCGAACAGGCCGATGCGCAGCTTCAGCTCTTCATTGGAAATGCCCATTTCATGCGCGACCTCGCTCATATACATGGCATACGACGGGGTGGAGATCAGGACGGTCGTGCCGAAATCCTTCAGGATCATGGCCTGCTTCTTGGTATTGCCGGAGCTGATCGGAATGACCGAGCAGCCGATCTTTTCAAGGCCGTAATGCAGACCGAGCGCACCGGTGAACAGACCGTAGCCGAACGAGATCTGTGCAACATCCTCATCCGTGACGCCGACCGCCATGCACAGACGCGCCACGCAGTCGCTCCATACATCCAGATCATGCCGGGTATAGCCGACAACGGTAGGCTTGCCGGTGGTGCCGGAGGAAGCATGGATGCGGACGATGTCCTTCATCGGAACGGCGAACAGCCCGTAGGGATAATGGTCACGGATGTCCGCCTTGGTGGTCAGCGGGATGTACTGGACATCCGAGAGACATTTGATCTTGTCAGCCGTCACGCCCGCAGCCGTCAGACGGTCATGGTAGAACGGCACATGATCCATGCAATACTGTACCTGCTTTTTGAGCTTGGCAAGCTGCAGCGCTTCGAGCTCCTCACGGGGCATGGTCTCAATGTCCTGCTGAAAAAACATGTTTGGTTTCCTTCTTTCTTTGACGATACTCGCCGTGGTTTCCTACAAGAAATCACCGCGGATTTTGTGCAGTCTGCTATTATCCGATAATTTTTTATCAAATAAAAATGGGCAAATTGCATGATTATGTTTATTATACCATGTTTTCAGGGTTGTGTCAAGCCGGAAATGCCTGGGGCGGATGGGGGAGAGAATATCTATTATTTAAGGTATCCAAAACAGCACCGCCGTTTTTGTGTACAATGCAGAAAGCATGCAGAATCCCTTGCTATTTTTCCGGAATCGGGCTACAATAAAAGTATCCACTGTTCATTTGTGGAAATATGAGAAAGCAGAGGATATACCTATGAAAACAAAACATCTGACAGCGCTGCTCCTGGCGTCCTGCATCTGCCTGACGGCAGTTCCGGCGGCCGCACCGGGGTATGCGATTACGGCAAATGCGGAGGAATCCGGAGATTTTTCCTATACGGTGCTTGAAGACGGCACCGCAGAGATTTCCAAATATAACGGTTCGGACGAGACAGTTGAGATTCCGGCACAGATCGACGGGATGGCGGTGACAAGCATCGGAGTGGAATCATTTCGTTCCTGCAAACGGATAACATCAGTCACCATCCCGGATAGTGTTATAAGAATTGGAGAATATTCATTTTATGAATGCACTCAACTGACTTCTATCACAATCCCAGAAAAAGTTACGAGTATTGAAAAATATGCGTTTGATAGTTGTTCGAATTTAGCTACAATTACCATTCCGGATAATGTTAAAAGTATTGAATATAATGCATTTGGTCATTGCTCAAATCTATCTTCTATCACTATTTCAAAAGGTATAACAAATATTGGTGGCCGTGCATTCATAGGATGTACTAGTTTAAAAGCTATCACTATTCCAGATAGTGTTACTAGTATTGGTTATAGTGCATTTGAAGGATGCTCTAATCTAACATCCGTCACTTTACCAGATAGCATAACAAGTATTGGAGGCGCTGCATTCTTTGACTGTTCCAATCTAGTTTCTATTATTATTCCAAATAATATTAAAAAAATTGAAAGCGGAACATTCCGTCGTTGTTATGGATTAGAGTCTGTTATCATTCCGGAAGGCATCACAAACATTGGGAACGGTGCTTTTGAAGGCTGCTCTAATTTGAAATCAATTACTATTCCAGAGGGGGTAAAAATCATCGGAGACAACGCTTTTTCTTACTGTTCTGGATTGACGTCTATCACTATTCCACAAAGTGTGACCAGTATTGGAAAAGAATCATTTGCTCAATGTCTCAATCTTAGCTCTGTCGTTATTCCAGAAAGTGTAACAAACATAGGAGGAAATGTTTTTCAAGATACTCCTTGGTTATCCGCAAAGCAGGACAAGAACCCCCTGGTGATTGTAAATGGTATTCTAATTGACGGAAAAGCTGCTGAAGGTGAAGCTATCATTCCAGAGGGTGTTATAAGAATTGGGGACAACGCATTTTCTTCATGTTCCGAACTTACCTCTGTTACTATTCCAGAAGGAGTTATAGGTATCGGAGATAATGCTTTCGATGCATGTACTAAACTGACAAATATTATTATCCCAGAAAGTATAACTAGCTTCGGATTAAACACATTTCGTAAGACTCCTTGGTTAATTGCGATGCAGAAAGAAAATCCATTGGTAATTGTGAATAACATTTTAATTGTAGGAGGACCTGCACAGGGTGATATTACTATTCCGAATGGTGTGACGGAAATTTCAACAGCGGCATTTAAAAACTGTAGTATCACCTCTGTGACAATTCCAGACGGAGTGAAAAAAATTGATTCAGAAGCATTTCGCGGATGTTCTCATCTGAACTCCGTGACATTCCCAGATAGCTTAAAGGTTATTGAAAAATACTCATTTTATGGATGCACAAGTCTGAAAAATCTAAACATTCCCAATAGTTTAGACATTATTGACATATATGCATTTTACGGCTGTACTAATTTAACTGATGTATTCATTGCAGAGAAAAACATGTTTATTGGAGACATGGCTTTTGAATCGACATCTTGGATTAATACAAAGCAGATAGAAAATCCATTGGTCATCGTAAATGGTAATCTAATTGGTGGCCGTAAAGCACAGGGGAATATAGTTATTCCAAAAGAAGTAACAAGAATTACCGATAGTGCATTTTGGTATAATAACGATCTGACATCAGTCATCATCCCAGAAGATGTGATATACATTGGAGAATCTGCATTTGAAGGCTGCAAAAATCTCACCATCTATGGTCTGGAAGGCAGCTACGCGCAGACCTATGCAGAGGGAAAGGGCATTTCCTTCGTCTCCCTCGGTGAGGCTCCCGAATCTCCGAAAACCGGCGACATTGACGGCAGCGGCGTGATCGGTGCGGATGATGCGTCGATGGTACTGGTCGCCGCAGCAGCGCTTGGCCTCGACCAGCCGTCCGGACTCGATGCCGATGCCGAAAAACGCGCCGATGTGGACGGAGACGGCAATGTCAATTCCGTGGATGCGTCCATCATTCTCACCTATGCCGCGGCACAGGGATTGTCAGAGGAACCCCTCGACCTGACAGATTTTGTGCCGAAAAAATAAAAAAACACGCCCAGACCCCTTGACAAGCACTTTGCAGTGTGTTATAATAATACAGTATCGTTGTATCCCACAAAGATAAGGAGTGCAAACAAATGGAGATTTATGAGATCATCTGCGGCGCAGTCGTTCTGCTGATCGCCCTGCTCATCATCGTGGTCTGCCTGATGCAGGACACCAAGGGTCAGGACAGCATGACCGCAGCGCTCGGCGGCGGCATCAATGATTCTTTCTATAACCAGAATCAGGGCAACACCAGAGAGGCCGCACTCGCCAAGCTCACACGCCTGCTCGGCATTGTCGCATTTGTCATCATCATTGCAATGGACATCGTTGTTCCGCTGGTGATGAAGCTGTTCCAGGCTGAGTAAGCAATTTCCGAAGAAACGCCCCCGATACGTTCGGGGGCAGTTTTTTTAACCCCGATTCCCGGCTGCCGATTTCGTATAGACATTCCAATACCATTCCAATAAAGGAGGTTTTTCCTATGGCAAGACATAACCACAAGCATATCCGGAAAAAACAACTCTCTGCGCAGACCGTGTCCCGGCATCCGGCCGATCCGCAGATCACAGAACAATATATCCGCAAGATCAAGGTCGCGCTCCGCTCGGCCAGAATGCACCGCATGAAGCCCCAGGAAATGGAGGCGAAATGCCGCGCCATGCGCTCGCCTGCTTCCTACCTGGCGGCGGTCGAGCAGCTCCGGCGGGAGGGCTTCCTCCGGGAGGTGCGCGGACGCTTCGTCCTGTGTGAAGGCGAAAACACCTTCCCGGCATCCGTTGTCCGGCTCTCCGCAGGATTCGGCTTCATCCGCGATGAGGCCGGGCGGGACTACTTCGTTCCCGGCAAGCATTTCCAGGGCGCCATGCCCGGCGATACCGTCCTTGCCATCGCAAAGCCTGCCCCGCAGGGCGGCTCCCCGGAGGCGGAGATCATTTCCATTCTTGAGGAACAGCCGGAGGTGCGCCTGACCGGCACTGTCGTTCCCACCGAGGAAGGGCTCTGCCTGCTCCCCGACAGCATGAATCTAACGCTGCACATCCAGTACCGCGAATCCGTGCCGTATCAGATCGGAGACAAGGTGCTGTGCGTCCTCACCGAACGCGGCACCCGGCATTCGGAGCACCGCGTCCGCGTGCTCATGAGCTTCGGCAGCTCCGACAGCGCAGAGCACTGCATGCAGGCGCGGATCGCGGAATTCGGCATCACACCGGAATTCCCGGAGGAGGTGCTGCATGAAGCGGGCAAGCTCGCAGATACCGGCATTACGGCATTCGACCTCGACGGCCGGCGGGATCTGCGGGAGGAGGTCATCTTCACCATTGACGGGGCGCATTCCAAGGATCTTGACGATGCGGTGTCCGTTTCCAGGAATCCCGACGGCAGCTATGCGCTCGGCGTGCATATTGCCGATGTGTCGCATTATGTCCGCGCAGGCTCCCCCCTGGACAAGGAAGCACTCGAACGCGGGACAAGCATCTACTATGCCGACAAGGTCATTCCGATGCTGCCCCCGGCGCTTTCCAACGGCATCTGCTCGCTCAATCCGGGGGAGGATCGCCTTGCATTTTCGGCGTTTCTGCATGTATCGGAGGACGGGGAGCTGCTGGACAGCGAATTTGCCAAGTCCGTCATCCGTTCGCAGGTGCGCGGTGTCTATTCGGAATGCAATGCCATTCTCGACGGCAGCGCATCGCCGGAAATTGCGGAGAAATATGCCCCCGTTGCCGGTGCCCTGCATCTGCTCGACGAGCTGACGCAGAAGCTCGATGCACAGCGCATCCGCCGGGGTGCGCCGTCGCTTGAAACGACTGAATCCGTCCTTCTGCTCGATGAAAACGGCGTCTGCACGGGACTGGCTCCGGTGCAGCGCGGCAGGAGCGAATGCATCATTGAAAGCTGCATGCTCTGTGCGAATGAAGCCGCTGCCCGCCTTGCCCGGAAATCGGAGATCCCGCTGGTGTACCGTGTGCATGAGGAGCCTTCCCCGGAGCGCATCGGCACGCTGAAGGAAATGCTGGAAAAGCTCGGCGCACAGGTGCCGGATTTCGCCGAAGCAAGCCCGCGGGATATTCAGAAAATTCTGGACAATGCGCGGGAGGAGGACTATTTCCCCGTTGTCAACATGCTCACGCTGCGCTCGATGGCAAAGGCACGCTACAGCGAGGAGCCGCTGGGGCATTTCGGACTGGCGCTGCGGGATTATGCGCATTTTACGTCCCCGATCAGACGGTACCCGGATCTGTGCGTCCACCGGATCCTGACGGATCTGCTGTCGGGCGCGGACAAGGCCTGGATGCACAAGCGCTATGCGAAATTCGCGCAGCAGGCGGCAAGGCAGAGCTCCGACCGGGAGCTGCGTGCGGTTTCGGTCGAGCGGGAGGCGGATGCATGCTATGCAGCGGAATACATGCAGGCGCATGTCGGTGAGACCTTCCGCGGGGTCATTTCGGGCGTGACGGATCACGGGATCTATGTGACGCTTGAGAACAATGCCGAAGGACTGCTGCACATCCATGACATGCCGGAGGGCACCTACACGGCGGAGGAGGGCTGGTATCTGAAAAATGAGGACACCGGCATGGTATACCGTCTCGGTGCGCCGCTGACGGTGATCTGCGCCGCAGCGAATGTCAGTGCAGGGCATATTGACCTGGCACTCTGCGCGTGCCCGGCGCGTGCTCGCGCGGAGCAGACGCGAGCATAGGCGTGCTGTGGTCGGGAATTTCCTGCCCGCGCTCCGGTGCGGTGTACCGCAATGCGCCTTCGCCTTTGGGCGAGCGGCGCAAAGCTATCGGAAAGTAATATTTGTCGGGTTTCAAAAAAAGCCATGATAGAGCCAAGCGAAAAGTTTTTGGTCGAGCTTTTTTCAAAAAGGTGCGTGCCCGCACTGGGCAGACGCGCACATAGGCGTGCTTTCATCGTAAGCTGCTGCCCGCGCTCCGGTGCGGTGTACTGCAAGGCGCCTTTGGCGAGCGGCGCACACCTGATCCGGCATCTGACAAAAGGCGTAACGGCGGGAATGCCGTTACGCTCTTTTTTTCCGGCAAACCCCTTGACAAACCATCTGCGATGCCGTATAATAATAGGGTAGCTTTATCGCTTTTATAGCTAAAAGCATAACAGTGCTAAAGTGAAAAAGTAAAAATTCAAATTCAAAGGAGATCTCAAAGCATGGTAAAATGGTTGATCCTTGCGGCGTATCTGATCCTGATGGTCGGCATCGGCATTTACTGCAACCGCAAGACAGGAAGCGTCAGTGACTTCGTCCTCGGCGGACGCAGCATCGGGCCGTGGTTCTCGGCATTTGCATTCGGCACCTCGTATTTCTCGGCGGTGGTCTTCATCGGCTATGCCGGACAGTTCGGCTGGAAGTACGGCATTTCGGCTTCATGGATCGGCCTGGGCAATGCGATCATCGGTTCGCTGCTCGCCTGGCTCATTCTCGGCAGGCGCACGCGCACAATGACGAAATTCATTGACGCGACGACCATGCCGGAATATTTTGAAAAGCGCTACGGCTCAAAGGGGCTGAAGATCGCCGCTTCACTGATTGTCTTCCTCTTCCTGATCCCGTACACCGCCTCTGTCTACAACGGCCTGTCCCGTCTGTTTGAATCCTCCCTCGGCATCCCGTACATTTACTGCATCATTGTGATGGCGGTATTCACGGCGATCTATGTCATTGCCGGCGGCTTCCATGCCACCGCGCTCAATGATTTTGTACAGGGCATCATCATGCTCATCGGCATTCTGGCCGTGGTCTTCACAGTCGTCGGCAAGGCAGGCGGATTTTCCACCGCCATGCAGAATCTGGGGAATATTCCCGACGATGCCGGCAGAACCGGCACCCTCAATTCCGTATTCGGCCCGCATCCGGCGGATCTGTTCGGCGTTGTCGTCCTGACCTCGCTCGGCACCTGGGGTCTGCCGCAGATGATCCAGAAGTTCTATTCCATTTCGGATGATGCAGCCATCAAGCGCGGCACCATCATTTCCACGATCTTCGCGGTCATCGTTGCCGGCGGCAGCTACTTCCTCGGCGGATTCGGCAGACTCTTTGCCACCACCGACGCGGCAGATGCCTCCAAGACCCTCATCAACGTCATCAACGGCAAGATGGAATATGACGCCATCGTTCCCTCCATGCTCCAGGCGGCGCTGCCGGAATTCCTGATCGGTCTGATCGTGGTGCTCGTGCTCTCCGCCTCCATGTCCACGCTGTCCTCGCTGGTACTGACCTCCAGCTCGACCCTGACGCTTGACCTCATCAAGCCCGCCATGGCCAAGCGCGGCAAGGTGATGGACGAAAAGAAGCAGGTGCTCATCATCCGCATCTTCATCGCGCTCTTCCTGCTGCTGTCCGTCATCATGGCTGCCAAGAAGAATGCCTACATCACGACCCTCATGAGCATTTCCTGGGGTGCGCTCTCCGGATCCTTCCTCGCGCCCTTCCTGCTCGGTCTCTATTCCAAGAAGATCACCCCGGCTTCCGTCTGGGCATGCTTCGGATTTGCGGTCATCTTCACCCTCGGTCATACCGCGCTCTTCCTGCTCGGCTGGTTCCCGGAGCTGACAGCCAAGGCTGCAAGCCTGCCGCTGCCCTTCACGATCACCTCTCCGCTCAATGCCGGCGCCTTCTGCATGCTCTTCGGTCTGGTCATCTGCTGGGTGGTCAGCATGTTCACCAAGAAGCAGGATGCCAAGGAAGTGGACAGGATCTTTACCTGCTACGACTGATTCGGATAAAAGGAGCCTTCTCCCCCATGATTGGGGGAGAAGGTTTTTAGTACATACCATCCTGATTCAGCCAGAACCAATGCCCCTCCGCTTTTCAGAAGTGGAGGGGCATTGCCGTTTTTATGCCGTTTCCGCAGGCTTCCGGTACAGTCCCACAATTGCCGGGATCGTCAGCACCCACGGCGTTACGCACATGAGGATGCATGACATCAGGAAGGTGTGATCCTCCATGATCGCCTCTGCCTCGTGATACACCGGAAGCAGGCTTGCCCAGGTCATCACCGAATCGAGCACCATATGAAAGATCGCTGCCGGGAATACAGACTGTGTCTTCTTCGTCATCCATGTCAGAATGAAGCTCAGCATCACGCAGGACAGGCACATGCAGACCAGTCCCCAGTACGGATGCGCCTCACCGAAATTGTAGCCGCGCAGGATCAGCGGGGCATGCCAGAGCCCCCAGAGGATGCCGCTGACAATGACCGCCGCAGGAGAAGGCATGAGCTGTTCGAGCTTCGGGGTCAGATAGCCGCGCCATCCGAATTCCTCACCGAATCCCATGAAAAGCTGCGCCATTGCCGTGCCGTAGAGCATCAGCATCGTGCCGAGGATCTGGACAATTCCGTTCTGTGCCTCGATTGATGCCGCAATATCGCGCTTTTTGGCAAGCAGGAAAAAGAAGATCACACCCGAGAGCAGCCCGAGCAGCAAAGGCCCTGTGAAGGCGATCAGGTAGTATTTCAGATTCCCCCTGCAATGGAGCCGCAGCAGGCTGTCCTGCATGCCCTCCTTCGTGAGAAGGCGCGTCAGGAAATTGGCAATGGCCGGGTACCACATGACCGAGACAGACGCGAACTGCCATTTGAATTCCGCATGCGCATCCGATCCGAGGATCGTCAGCAGATACACCGGTACAAAGGCCAGCACCAGATAAATCAGAACCCGCCTGACCGTCAGTCCCATCTCACTGCTCATACTGCTCCACCCCCTTGGCATAATACTTGCAGGAAATGCGGTAGGAGAGATAGTACAGCGGGTAGACAGCCGTCATGAAGCAGCCGATCCCCACGCTGACCCAATCATTTTCCTCGCCCTCGAGCATCGCAAAGAACCGCTCCCAGAAATCATCGGTCGTGCCCAGTACGCTGATATTTCCGAACAGGAGCCAGACGATCACGACAAACAAGATTCCCAGCAGGAAGAAGCCCTTCATCCGGTCGCCTGCCTTATGCCCGAAGGCATAGAGAAACGGCATGTCGATCGCACGCAGCAGAATTTGCAGCGGAAACAGGAAATACATCAGCGTGACCGAATACATAAAGCCGGGCATCTGTGCATATTCCTCCGGGGCAAGCCCTTTTTCCGACAGCAGCGTGAACAGATCCGTTGTCAGCGACCCGATCAGCCGGCAAAGCACCATGACTGCCACCGAGATCAGCAGCACAAAGAGATACCGCGCCCCAACGGCCTTCCGGATGCCGTCCTCGGCGGAGATCACATAGCATCCCCATTTCTTCCGCTCGTCCGTCCCGAAGATATTGAGCTGTGCAATGCCTGCCGCATAGAAGGACGCAAGCGATGCCGCCAAAATGCATGCCGTGACGATAAACAGCCCCGGCGCTTCCTCCTCCTCCGGCGACAATGCCGGCGTGAGCACCACGGCATGGATCAGGAGGATCATTCCGAGCATGACAACCAGGATCTTCCTGTTTGTCACAAGCTCTTTATACAGCAGTCCGTACATTATACCGTCCTCCTTTTCAGGGCATGCACCGTCGCCAGATACGCCAGCACCAGCGCAATGAGCATCACCAGAACGATCACGACCGCCGTACCGGAGAACAGCTCGGTCAGCTTGTGAATCAGCTCTCCGACGATCTTGTCGCCGTCGGTCTCCGCGGGGTCGATATTCGCGACATAATCATTGAGAAACTGCGCCATCTTTGCAGTAAACACGCTCATTACCACACCCATCGCCAGAATGAATACACCCATGGAGAGCATCACGGCAAGACCGGCCTTTTTCAGACGCACCGTCAGCGGGATCGTCATGCAGGACGTCAGCCAGAAGAATGCCGCATACACAAGCTGCATTCCGAGCACGATCCCGACCGACATATCCTCCTCGAGCAGATCGGTGTGGGAGAGGACAAGCAGGGAGCTGCCTGTGCTCAGGAGAGCCGTGACTGCAAAGCAGATGAGAAACCAGATGAATTTCACGGCGGCAAGGCGTTTTTCGCTCACGGGGAGCGTGTAGCTGTACAGATTCCAGTGCGCCTTGTAATCGGCTTCCGTGACCTGGTCGCTGCACAGAATGCCGTAGGGAAGGACGGTATTGAGCAGCACGGAAAAGAATGCCACCGATTCCCGGATGCTGTCCGGATCCTCCATGCGGGAGAGATTGCCGGATTGCAGGCTCAGAAACACGAGCAGTTCAATGATCCAGAATCCGGCCATGACGGCCGCACCGGTCAGGATGTAATTTTTAGACAGATACCATTGACGCCAGATCAGTCCGCGCATGATCTCCACTCCTTTTTCTCCCGGTTGACATAGAACAGCATGATCTCCTCGAGTGTCGTCGGGTCAATGACAGCGCCGCTGTATTTCTTCCGTGCCGCCTGCCGGTCGGTCACCATCAGCTCGGCACCGTAATCCGTGATCCTTGCAGAAATGTAATCCTCCCGCGCAATATCGGCAAAATCGGACTTGGTGCATTTGAGGACGCCGTGGGATTCGAGAATTTCGTCCTTGTACCCGGTCACAAGGATCCTGCCGCGGTCAATGAAGGTCACGCTGTCCGCGATCTTTTCCAGATCCGTGGTGATATGCGAGGACATGAGGATGGAATGGTTCTCGTCCTGCAAAAATTCCAGGAAAATGTCCAGAATCTCATTGCGCACGACCGGATCCAGGCCGGTGGTCGCTTCATCCATGACCAGGAGCTTTGCATCATGGGACAGGGCGGCGGCGATCTGGAGCTTCATCTTCATGCCCTTGGAGAACTGGCCGAATTTCTTGCGCCGCGGGAGCTGGAAGCGGTCAAGATAGCCGAAAAATGTCTCCTTGTTCCATGCGCGGAACACATCCCGGAGGATGATGTTCAGCCCGTCCGCCGTCAGTGCGTCATGGAAGGGCAGCTCGTCAAACACGGCCGAAAGCTCCTGCTTAATGGTGATCTCATCCCTGCGGTGGTCAAGCCCGAAAATGCGCACGGTGCCCTCCTCGGGCTTCACAATATTGAGAATGGTGTTGATCGTGGTGGATTTGCCTGCGCCGTTCTGGCCGATAAAGCCCATAATGCTGCCCTTTGCAACATTGAAGGACACATGGTCGAGTGTAAAGCCGTCATAGTGCTTGGTGATGCCGTCGATCTCGATGGCATTTTCATATTCCTGCATTGTCCGTACCTCCGTAAATCATGCCGAGGATCTCCTGCAGCTCTTCGAGCGTCACGCCGCAGCTTTTGGCAGTATCGCAGACCTGCGTGATGGCAGATTCGATATTCCGGAGCTGCTCCTCGCGCAGAAGCTCTAAATTCTGGCGCTTGACAAAGCTGCCCTTGCCGGTGTAGGATTCAATGAATCCATCCCTTTCCAGCTCCTCGTAGGCGCGTTTGGTCGTGATGACACTGATGCGCAATGACTGGGCAAGCGCACGCATGGACGGAAGGGCGTCCCCCTCCTGGAGCGTGCCGTTCATGATCTGCGCCTTGATCTGGGCATAGATCTGCTCATAGATCGGCGCATTGTTCTGATTGGAAATGATAATATCCATGTGGTACCTCACAGATTGTATATATACTATATTTACATTATACCAGGTGCAGTCCCGTTTGTCAAGGGGGAGACAGAGAATTCCTGCATCAAATTTCACGGTACAGATCATGCACATTGCACAAATCCCGGTCTCTTGACAAGGGGGGTGCAGATATAGTACAATGAAAGCAGACTACCGCAAAGGAGACAGGAACATGCAAAGGAACCGTTTCACATGGGTATGCAGCTATCTGCTGGAATTCACCGTCTGTGCCTTCGTCGGATGGCTGTACGAGGTGGTGCTTGAATGGATCGTGTATCGTGATTACATTGACCGCGGGCTGCTGCCGCTGCCGGTGTGTCCGATCTACGGCTTCGGAGCCATGGCGCTGCTGCTGCTGTTCCGGCGGGATCACCGGTGGTGGGTGGTGCTGCTCGGAAGCACGGTGCTGACCACGGTGCTCGAGCTTGCGGCATCGTATCTGCTTGAAAGGATGGGGCTGCGGCTCTGGGATTACAGTGCATGGCCGATGCAGTTTGAAGGGCGCATTTCGGTGCTGTCCTCGCTGGTCTTCGGGGTTTTGGCGCTGGCTCTGGTCGGCGGCGTGCATCCGCTGCTCCGGCGATTCTATGAGAAGGCTCCTGTCTGGCTCCCCTGCACCCTCGGCATAGCCTGCGGGCTGCTGCTGGCGGGCGGAAGTGTTTACGTCTTCTTTTTGAAGTGAATACCAAAGCAGGAAGCTCCCTTCGCATTCGCGGAGGGCGCTTTTTTCAGGGGGAATGCTGCACAAAAAAATCCCACCCCCGCATGCGAGGATGGGCTGTGCCTATGTGCGTTGCCTCGGAGTGAGGTATTATCGGAAGAATCCGGCGGCCGACGGGGTATGGCTGGTTGATCAGCAAAACTGTCTGTGAACAGCAATACGTCCAGGAAATGATCCCGCAGCGGACGGAGCCTGCCTGCGGAAACGTCTGAACAAAATAATAACCTATCCACAGATTTGTTAAACCCCATTTTTTTACAAGGACATATTCTTTTTTCACAGACACTGTATCAGACCGGCTCGGTCTTTCCTCATCCTATGTGATACAAGTGGCACAATTCCAGTATACCATATTCTGACAGGGTTTGTCAAGTGGGGGCTGAATCGTATCTTCCGATCGCTTTGCGGCACATCGCACCAGAGCGCGGGCAGCAGCTTACGATGAAAGCACGCCTATGTGCGCGTCTGCCCAGCGCGAGCACGCGCCGCACCGGAGCGCGGGCAGCAGCTTACGATGAAAGCACGCCTATGCTCGCGTCTGCTCAGCGCGGGCACGCGCCGCACCGGAGCGCGGGCAGGAAACTCCCGACCACAGCACGCCTACACTCGCGTCTGCTCAGCGCGAGCACGCGCCGCACCGGAGCGCGGGCAGCAGCTTACGATGAAAGCACGCCTACGCTCGCGTCTGCTCCGCGCGAGCACGCGCCACGCACCACATTACAATTTAGCTAAAATATATAGACTTTACTTGACTTTTTATCGAAAAC
>CACZPI010000061.1 GCA_902783005.1 uncultured Ruminococcus sp.
AAGCTGATCGCAGACGGCGCCGCAAGGCTTGGCCTGAGCTGCATCACGGCAGCGGTGCAGGATGCCCGGAAGCCCCGGGAGGATATGCCGGCGGCCGACCGCATTCTCTGCGATGTGCCTTGCTCCGGCTATGGCGTCATCCGCCGCAAGCCGGAGATCCGCTACCAGCCCTTGGCCGCATCGGAACGGCTTCCGGAGATCCAGTACGCGATCCTGGAGAATGCCGCGCATTACCTGAAGCCGGGCGGGACACTGGTCTATGCGACCTGCACGATCCTGCGCCGGGAGAATGAAGCCGTGGTGCAGCGCTTCCTCGAAGCGCACCCGGAATTCGCCCCCGTGCCGCTCACGGAGCTTGACAGGCAGGAGGGATGGATCACATTCACACCGTCTGCGGGGGACTGCGACGGATTCTTTGCCGCACGGCTGAGGAGGCATGCCTGATGGAGGAAAAGCGTGACATTCTCTCCCTGACCCGCGCCGAGCTGGAGACGGCTCTGCAGGAGATGGGACAGCCGAAATTCCGCGCTGCACAGATCTTCCGCTGGCTGCATGTCCGGCGGGTGGAGCACTTTGCAGAGATGATGGACATTCCTGCCACATTGCGGGAAAGACTGGATGTTGAATTTTGTATAAAAGGCCTATTTGTATCGCAAAGGCTTGCATCTTCTCTGGATGATACGGTAAAATATCTATATACGCTTCCGGACGGCCAGCATGTGGAGTGTGTCCTCATGCATTACAAGACCGGATGGCGGCTGTGCATCTCCACGCAGGTGGGATGCAAAATGGGATGCCGGTTCTGCGCCTCGACCATTGCGGGGTATGTCCGGGATCTCACCCCCTCGGAAATGCTGCTGGAGATCTACGAGACCGAGCGGCGCGAGGGTGTCACGATCAGCGGCCTGGTGCTCATGGGCATCGGTGAGCCGCTGGATAATTTCGACAATGTCATGCGCTTCCTGGCGCTGCTCTCCGATCCGGACGGGCGCGGGATGAGCCTGCGGCATGTCACGCTTTCGACCTGCGGCATCGTACCGCGGATCCGGGAGCTGGCAAAGCTCCGGCTCGGACTGACGCTGGCGGTATCGCTGCACAGCCCGGAGGATGCACACCGCAGCACCATCATGCCGGTCAACCGGCGCTATCCGCTTGCGGAGCTGATGGATGCCTGCAAAGCGTATTTCAAGGCCACCGGGCGGCGCGTTACCTTTGAATATGCCGTCATGGAGGGCGAAAATGACAGCATGGCAGATGCCAGGGCGCTGGCAGCGCTGCTGCGGGGAACAGGCTCGCATGTGAATCTGATCCCGGTCAACAAGGTGCGCGAGCGCAGCTACCACGCCACGCGGCAGGCGGCGATGCGGTTCCAGCAAATGCTGGAAAAGCTCGGCGTGAATGCCACCGTGCGCAGGACACTTGGCAGCGATATTGAAGCCGCCTGCGGGCAGCTTCGGCACGAATCCGAGAAACACAAGGGAGGTGAGGGGTATTGAGCAGGCTCAAATGCTGGTGGGCATCGAATATGGGCAATTTCCGCGACGAGAACCAGGATCAGGTACGCGCTGTGGAATACGGCAGCCGGATCCTTGCGGCCGTTTGTGACGGCATGGGCGGTGAACGCTGCGGCAGCAAGGCCAGCGAGATCGCTGTGCGGGAGCTGTTTGACCGGTTCGAGGCAGGCGTGCGTCCGGAAATGACGCCGGATGAGATCCGCGCACTGCTGATATCCTCTGTTTCCGCGGCGAATTCCGTGGTCTATACCACCTCACGGATGGATTACCGGAGCCACGGAATGGGGACTACCGCGGTGGCAGCCCTTGTGGAGCAGGAATGGATCTCGCTGGTGAATGTCGGTGACAGCCGTGCCTATATGATCGAGGACGGCAGGATCCGGCTGCTTACCTCCGACCATACGGTCGTCAATGCCCTCATCCGTGAGGGCAAGATCACACGCGCTGAGGCGGCAACGCATCCGCAGCGCAATATGCTGACCCGTGCGGTCGGCGTGGAACGGGTCGTCAAGCCCGATTATTACCGCTTCTCCCGCCGGGAGGGCACGATTCTTCTGCTGTGCTCGGACGGATTGTCCGGCTACTGCACGGCCGAGGAGATCCTGCAGACCGTTCAGGCGCAGGAGCAGCATGAGGCAATACCGCAGGCATTGGTGAACCTTGCCCTCTCCAAGGGCGGCAGGGACAACATCTCTCTTGCGATTATTACAAATATAAATGAAGAGGTCAGATAACGAGGCGGCCTGCATGGCAGGCAAAAAATGAATCATGGAGGGCACAATGGACAAGTACATTGGAAAAAAGCTGGACGGCCGGTATGAGATTACCGAGCTGATCGGTGTCGGCGGCATGGCGGATGTGTACAAGGCGACCGACATCATCGACAACAAGGAGGTCGCAGTCAAGATCCTCAAGAAGGAATTTTCCGAGAATGAGGAATTCCTGCGCCGGTTCCGCAACGAATCCAAGGCGATCGCGCTGCTGAGCCACCCGAATATCGTCAAGATCTACGATGTCGGTTTTTCGGACAAGCTGCAGTTTATTGTCATGGAGTATATCGACGGCATCACGCTCAAGGAGTATATCGACAATGAGCAGGTGCTGACCTGGAAGGACTCTGTGCATTTCATCATCCAGATCCTGCGCGCGCTGCAGCATGCGCATGACCGCGGCATTGTTCACCGCGACATCAAGCCGCAGAACATCATGCTCCTGACCGACGGCACCATCAAGGTCATGGACTTCGGCATTGCCAAGTTTGCCCGCGGCGACAGCAGCACCCAGACCGATCAGGCCATCGGCACCGTGCATTATATCAGCCCGGAGGCTGCACGCGGCGACGAGACCGACGAGAAGAGCGATATTTATTCTGTCGGCGTCATGCTGTATGAGATGCTCACCGGCAAGAAGCCCTTCGATACCGACAACCCCATCAGCATTGCCGTGATGCACATGCAGACCACACCGGAGCGTCCGCGTTCGATCAACCCGGATATTCCTGCAGGTCTTGAGGAGATCATCCTGCGTGCCATGGAGAAGGATGCCGAGGACCGCTACCAGACGGCTTCGGATATGATCCGCGACATCGAAGCATTCAAGGCCAACAACAGCATTTCCTTCGGCTACTATGCCGAGGCCGCTTCCCGCAAGGAGCAGAATGCCGAGTCCGCCGGCGATCCGCCGACACAGTATTTCTCCTCTGCCACCGCACAGCAGGAGGCTGCGCGTCTGAAGCAGGAGAGCTACGACGAATATGACGAGGATGAGGACGACGAGTATTATGAGGATGACGAGGACGAAGAGGAGGAGGAGGAATCCCATTCCCTGTTCATCCCGGTCATGACTGCCGTTACCATTGCCTTCATCGTGGTTGCCATCTTCTTCGTGCTGTGGCTGGTCAAGGGTGTGATCAACCGTGACATCCACACCACCAAGTATGAGATGCCCGATCTGGTCGGCATGAATTACTATGAGGCCAAGGACACCTACACCTATCTGGATATCCAGATTGGTGAAACCGAATATTCCGAGTACGAGCGCGACATCATCTTCTTCCAGGACATCAACGCCGGCGATGCCGTTTCCAACGGCCAGACCGTTTCCGTCAATGTCTCCCTCGGCAAGAACATGGCCAAGGTACCGGATGTAGACGGCCTCCATTATGAATATGCCCGCAAGATGATCGAGCAGGAGGGCTTCGTCGTGGATCTCAAGTATGAGCTTGCATCCGACGGCACCGAGGCATCCAATGTCATCCGCACCGAGCCGGCCAACGGCGAGGAAGCAGAGGCAGGCTCCACCGTTGTCATCTTCGTATCCAAGGGCATTGACACCAATGAAGTCGAGGTCGGCCAGTATATCGGCATGAAGCTCGACGATGCAACCCGCCTTTGCGAATACTACGGCCTGGTCGTTGAGACCAAGGACGAGGCATCCCTTGAGGAGGAGGGCACCGTTATCGCACAGTCCATCGAGCCTGAGGAGATGGTCGAGGGCGGCACCACCATCGTGCTGACTTATTCCAACGGTGAGGATCCGTCCGGCGTGGTTTCCTACACGCTCCAGCTTCCGGCTGACATCGTGGAGGGACGCTACAGCATTGATGTCATCGACGAGAAGGGCGTGACCAGACAGTCGAGCAAGTTCAATGCAGGCTACACCAGATCCGCAGTTGTTGACATTGCCGGCACCGGCACCGAGAAGATGGTTGTCGTTCTGGCCAATGACACCACCGGCCAGAGCGCCGAGATCGGTGTATACAACTTTGACTTTGCGAATGTGACCTACACCGCAGTCCGCGAGAATGTAGCAGGCGCATTTGAGACAGTCAAGCCGCAGACCACCGAGGCGCCGACCGAGGCACCGACCGAAGCACCGACCGAGGCACCGACTGAGGCACCGGTTTACACCGACCCGCCGCAGACTGACCCGCCGCATACCGATGCACCGCAGACCGATGCACCCGAGCCGGTTCTGACGAACCCGCCTGCACCGGCTGTACCGGAGTAATGGCCGCAGCAAGGGAAGAAACACAGGCATATCTGATTATCCAATCCGTCGGGGGACGCTACATTGTAGTGTCCCCTGACGGTGTATCGGAGGAGCTGCCCGCAAGAGGCGTGCTGCGCCGTCGGGGGCAGGAGCCGTATGTGGGAGACAGGGTGCTTGTGGAGGACGGGGTCATCACACAGATCCTGCCGCGGAAAAATGAGATCATCCGGCCGCCGCTGGCCAATCTTGACCAGTTGTGCTTTGTGGTGAGCATGTGTGAGCCGCAGCCGAATCTGCGGCTGCTGGATAAATTCATAGCGGTGTCGGC
>CACZPI010000062.1 GCA_902783005.1 uncultured Ruminococcus sp.
GTACTTCTCAGCCTCGGCAGCAGCCTTCTTTGCCCACTGACCGGTGATGATGTAAGCAGCCTTGCCGTTCTTCATCAGGTTCATCGGCACCTCTGCGAATACGAGGGATGCGCCGCCCTGGAGGAAGATCACCTTGTAGTTGTCCGGAATGTTCATCAGATCGCGCAGATCAGCCTCTGCCTCCTTGATGATCTGATCGTATACCTTGGAACGGTGGGACATCTCCATAACGGACATGCCGCAGCCCCGGTAATCCATCATCTCTGCTGCACATTCCTGGAGAACCTCCTCCGGCAGAACTGCCGGGCCTGCGCTGAAATTGTAAACTCTGCTCATTGTGCTTACCTCCTGATAATACTCACAAAAATAGTAAATCGGGTATGCGGGGATTCGAGATTGTGAAACTTTTCACAGATTCGGGGATACACCCTGCCCGCAAAAGAAAAACCCATCATTTATTATACTATTTTTTGGAGTATAAGTCAAGGCGTTCCGGCAAATTCGTGATATTTTGTCTATTATGCTATGTTTGGACACGCTGTTTTTGTCAAAAAGAACAGTGTCCTTCTGTGACGGACAGGGGATTGCCGGGGATGACAGGCGCCCCCGAAAAAGGGATTGCATTTTTCCTGCCAATCTGCTATAATAGAGAATAGTATCTGTCAATCATCATTCAGGAGGCATTCACTATGAATCAGATCCAGCGTTTTTTTGAAGATCTGCGCCAGAAGCGCGTGGCATTCATCGGCACCGGCGTCAGCCATACAGAGCTGATCTCGGTATTCCGCAGGAAGGGCATCGGCGTGACCGTGCTCGACAAGCGCTCTGCCGACAAATTCCAGGAGACCTATGATGCCCTTGCGGCGCAGGGCGTGCAGTTCATCCTCGGTGAGGATTATCTCGAGCACCTGACGGAATTCGATGTGGTATTCCGCACGCCGGGCATGTATTTCAACAATCCCGCCATCACAAAGGCACGCGAGGCAGGCGTGGTCATCACCTCCGAAATGGAGTCCTTCTTTGACCTGTGCCCGTGCAAGATCTACGGCGTGACCGGCTCCGACGGCAAATCCACCTCGACGACGCTGATCGCGGAAATTCTCGCCGCACACGGCAAAACAGTCCACAAGGGCGGCAATATCGGCCGGGCATTGCTCCCGATCATTGAGGAGATCGGTGAGGACGATGCGGCTGTGGTAGAGCTGTCGAGCTTCCAGCTCATTTCGATGCGCAAGTCCCCCGACACCGCGCTCATTACCAATATCACCCCGAATCACCTCGATGTTCACGGCACGATGGAGGAATATACCCAGTGCAAGATCAATCTCCTGGCACACCAGAACGGCTTCTCCCGCACCGTCCTCAATTTCGACAATGAGGGCACCCGGGCGCTCGCACCCCTTGTCCGCGGCAGACTCAACTGGTTCACCCGCCGGGAGATCCCGGAGCGCGGCGCCTTCCTGCGGGAGGACGGCATGCTCTGCTACATCGAAAAGGGCGAGATCACGCCCGTTGTCCACAAGGATGACATCCGCATCCCGGGCATGCACAATGTCGAGAATTTCCTCGGCGTCATTGCGGCGCTCTGGGGCGACGTGGACATTGCCGATTTCGTGAAGGTCGCCAGGGAATTCGGCGGCGTGGAGCACAGAATTGAATTCGTCCGCGAGGTCGGCGGCGTCAAGTGGTACAATGATTCCATTGCCACCTCCCCCACCCGCGTGCTGGCCGGTCTGCGTTCCTTCGACCAGAAGATCATCGTCCTGGCCGGCGGCTATGACAAGAAGATCCCCTTCGAGCCGATGGCAGAGACCGTCTGCGACCGCGTCAAGCTCCTCATTCTCATGGGCGTGACGGCAGAAAAGATCGAAAAGGCCGTGACCTCCGCCAAGAATTACGACCCCGAAAAGACCCGCATTCTCCATGCCGATTCGATGGAGCAGGCGGTGGAGATCGCACACCGCGAGGCAAAGCCGGGCGATATTGTGACGCTCTCGCCGGCATGTGCTTCGTTTGACTGGTATCCGAATTTTGAGGTGCGCGGGCAGCATTTCAAGCGCCTGGTCGGTGAGCTGTCATGAACCGCAGCGAGCTGACGGAGCTGACTTCGCTTCTGTGCCGTCAGCCGGGCATTTCCGGCGATGAAACACAGGCGGCGCAGACTGCGGCAGAAATTCTCAGGCGCTGGTGCCCCGATGCCCGCATCACGCAGGGCAATGTCACCGGCACCTGCGGCAGCACCGATCCGGACGCGCCGCATGTCCTTCTCGATGCACATATGGATCAGGTCGGGCTGATCGTGACCTCGGTCACGGATGACGGCTTCATTACCGCCGGCAATGTCGGCGGGCTTGACCGGCGGCTCTTCCCCGATCAGCGGGTGAAGATCTTCGGAACGCAGGAGATCTATGGCATCGTTTCCTGCCTGCCTCCGCATCTGACAAACGGCGAGGAGAAGGTGCTGACCTACGAAACGCTTCGCATTGACACGGGGTACCCGGCCGAGGCGCTGCGGGAGATCGTGCATCCGGGCGACAGCATCGTCTTTGACGGCGTGACCGGAATGCTGCCGGGCGGACGGTTTACCTCCCCCGCACTGGACGACCGCTGCGGCGTGGCAGCGATCCTCTATGCACTCGACGAACTGAAGGGCGAGGAGCTTCCCTGCAAGGTGACCGTCCTTTTCTCCGCACAGGAGGAGGTCGGGGAACGCGGCGCGGCAGTCGGCTGCTATACGGCAGATCCCGACATTGCGCTGGCGGTGGATGTCTCCTTTGCGGGAGACCGGAAATTCTCCAAGACCGGCAGAATGGGCGAGGGTGCCATGATCGGCTATTCTCCGTCACTCTCCCGGGATGTATCCGATGACCTGACGGATGCCGCGCTTGCAGAAGAGATCCCCTATCAGGTCGAGGTCATGGCCGGAACGACCGGCACGAATGCCGACCGGTTCTCGGTCTGCCGCGGCGGCGTGAAGGCCTGCACAGTCTCGATCCCGCTCGATTACATGCATACGGCAGCGGAGGTCATTGACCTTGCCGATGTGGAATATACCGGAAGACTGCTGGCAGCTTATCTGAGGAGGTGCGTCGCATGCTGAATACGCTGAAACGGCTGTGCGCCCTGTGCGGCATCTCCGGCGATGAGGGCGCCGTGCGGGAATTTCTCATCGAAGAGATCGAAGCATGCCCGGACATTCTCGAATGCCGGACAGATCCCCTCGGGAATCTGCTTGTCCATAAAAAAGGA
>CACZPI010000063.1 GCA_902783005.1 uncultured Ruminococcus sp.
AAATCGCTGGTTATCAGACGGATCTGGCAGCGATCGCATCTATGCTTGCATAAGGAGGTAAACCATGAAAAGTATTGAAGAATTGCAGGCTGATTTAAAGCAGCTCTATGCGGAACTGGAAGAACGGAAACTGATGGAGCAGGAAACTGTTCCGAAGACGGTGGATTTTGCACAGCTTTCCTCAAAGGCGGAGCGCACCAAGATCGAGGGACACCCGATGCAGGGCAGGGATGAACACGAACAGGGCATGTACCTCCTGCTGCTGCTCTCTGTCATTGCGCTTGATGATACTGTGTATGAAACGAGCTTTTCTCTGCTGTACCGCATTGCGCATGGCATGGGATTCAAAGGTGATGTACAGGAGCTGTTCTTGCAGGCGAATCAGCTGAAATTTGAGCGCCTGGATGAAGTCACAAGGCTGTTTATCAAAGATGACGTTCGCCTTGTGATGCTGATGGAATGCATGATGCTGGCGCAGAGCTTTAAGAAGGAATACAAGAAGGCGATGGAGTATGTTGCAGAGCTTTGCATCCTGATGAAGCTGGAGAAAGAGCAGATCATCATGATTTCCAATATTGCAAGAGTTGTTTTGACGCAGAATGTTGCCGAGTACAAGTGTGCTGTAAAAAACACTTATGATGTATTCCATTGCTACCTCTATCCTTTGGAGAAAAGCAAGAATCTTGATATCGTCATTGTTCGTAAGGATTGTAAACAGTATACAAGTAGTTACAGTAGTCGTATTACCAATTATCAAGGTAAAGTCTATTCAAGTGATTATAACGTGCTAAGTCTGAAATATTCTGGAAAAAATGGGGCGTTTTTTCAGTATTCATATCCTTCTAGAATTTCGTATGTTTGTGGCTGCTGGGGTGATAGTAAGACTACTAATTCTGGTGAAAGAACTATTGATTTATTCAGCACTAAAAGCGGGCATGAATGTGTAGCATACAGAGAGCAGATTACAGATAGTGAACCATTTACGGATGTTTTGGTTGCTGTTACAACTAATGCACCTTGCCTAGCTTACAGCTTGGCAGTACAAAGATTCAAAGAAGCAAGTGGTAAAAAGGAAGGAGAGTGAGAACCCATGCCAAACCAAATCAACCTGCTCAAACGCATCATCATGACAGACGGCACGCCAGACCTTTGCGTTGACCTGCATGAGATCGAAACGATGATCACCAAGACACTCCCTGACGAGTTGGAAAAGAACGCCCCGCCAAACTTTCCAGAGCTGTATTTTGATTTCAAGCAGGAATATGAGCGATTTAAGGAGTTTATCCTCTTTGATAAGCTCATCGGCAGGAATGTCGTTGCACTTGGCGGCGGTTTTTCCAGCGGCAAGTCCTCTTTCCTGAATTCGGTTCTGGGCGAGGAGCTGCTCCCGTCCGATATTACACCGTCTACATCTGTCCCTGCTTATCTGATCCATGACAAAAAAACGGCAGTCTATGGCATCAATACATTTGAATCCCGTATCCTGATGGAGCCTGAGGAAGTGGCACTGATCGCGCATGGATTCGGTAAGGATGATGACGATAAGACTGAGGTGACACTTGGTCATCTTCTGCAAAGCCTGTTTATCGCCTCTCCGAAACAGCCGTTTAAGCATCTGGCTTTGCTGGATACACCTGGCTATTCCAAGGCTGAGGGGAACAGCTATTCCAAGAAAACGGATGAGAAGATCGCCCGTACACAGTTGAATTCTGCTAACTTCATTCTTTGGTTTGTCCCTGCGGATGCTGGAACGATCACGAATTCTGACATTGCGTTCCTGCGTTCGCTGAATCCTGCGATTCCGAAGCTGATCATTGTGAATAAGGCGGACAAGCTCCTTCCCGACGAGCTGGATGAAGTCGTTGACAAGATTCGGGACACCCTGCAAATGAAGGGCATTCAGGTGGTGGACGTGCTTGCGGATTCTGCGGAAGAACCCGAAGACTACGACAGAGAACAGATCCTGGAGTATCTGAACAAATGGGATACCGCAGTTTCCAAGAGCCGCTTTGCGTATAACTTCAAGGTGCTGTTCACCCGCTGCAAGGAGTATTATGACACAGAGCTGGATGAGGCACAGCGCCTGCACAACCGCCTTTCGCATATTTTAGCGGATCTCCCGTCGGACAATCCCGATGCAGAGGATTATTTGCAGTCGATGGACAGGGCAAGTGTCAGAAGCATTGCAGAGCTGAAGGAACTGAAAAATCGGCTGCATCAGTTACAGGACGATTTCTTCACGGAGATCAAGCGTATTGCGGATGTGGTTTCCATTGAAATGCCCGAACCGTCTGAGATTGATCTGCTTTCCGACAAGCTGACCGACCCCAAGGCGGTGCTGGATGCGTATTGCAGTCAGAACGGACTGGATGATGTCAAGCATAAGAACCAGCGGCTTGCAGTCTCGGAGCTGCTGACGGAGGTGTTCCGCGATGTGCAGACCCCGTTCTTCGATGCAGTGTCGTCCAAGGAGACGGAGGAAACCGCAGAATTGATCATGAGTATCCTGAAAGGGGCGTAATATGGCTGGTAAAACAACAAAAAAGACGGCTTCTGTTGATACAAAAGTAGAAGCCGTCAGAAGATTCTTTGCAGACAGTAAGCCTGAAAATCACCCGATCAAGGAGCATCCTGTCAGTATGCAGGAAGAATATGTCCGTGACCTCTATCTGGAAATGCTGTGCGTGATGGCGCAGTACGAGAGCAGCAACACGGAGAACGCTTTCACGCTTATCAAGCGTATCATGGCAACGTGCAAGGAAACACAGCCCTTAGAGGAGTATATCAAACGCTCGATGGAGATCACGCCCGAACGTGCGGCGGAATGTGTCAGGCAGTGCAAGGATAACGGACTGCGTGAAATTATCATGGTCGATTCCATGCTGCTGTCCTGTGCCAACGGCGAACCGAATGCGAAGCAGGTGGCGTTTCTGACGGAGTTCGGGGATATGTTGGGGTTGGGAAAGACGATGATGGAACGCATGGCAAGATTTGCATTCCTGACACTGACACAGACATACACCAGCTTCCAATATGATCGGGCATTTTACGATGGAAAGGTGACAGATTCAAAGTCAAAAGTCCATTACCTTGGCGTTTCCGAGGATTCCCTTTATAAAGCTGGTGGAGTATTGGAGGTCTCCAATAAGGAAACTGTCATATTTGAGAACATGGTTTTTGAAGGGGTAGAAATAAGCCTGAACTCTGTGAAACATGCTGTATTTCAAAACTGTGTCTTTAAGAAATATAATTCCGATGAAAATGATGATGACAATGCATATATATATAATGCCATTAGCGGTGAAAATGTTGAACAACTCACGGTTACAGACTGTCGTTTTGAGGATCTTGAGCTTAACGATGGTGCAGTCATATATATACGTGAGAAATGCTCTTGCAAACTGAAAACATCACATTTTTCCAATATCAATTGTTGCAAGGTTGTCGAATTGTGGCATGACGGTAAAATAGACATTGATACATGTGACTTTAAAACGATTCATTCCGAGCAGAATTGGGTAGTGCTCTGGGATGGAACAGTATCTGTTATGAATTCTGATTTCTTTAATTGCAAAACAGATCATGGTCACACTCTTTTTGAAGCAAGGAATTATAATGTAAAGAACAATAAATTTTCAAACTGCGCGAAGGCCAGATGATCAGGAGGGATCTCATGCCCATCTTTGAAAAAACCGCTGCCGTTCAGCAGCAGATCGATCAATTTTTAGCCGATACCGAAGCGTCCGTATCGGCGCTCGGCGAATACGCTGATTTCGTACAAACCACCGAACTTCAGCGTATCCGCAGGGAGTTTGCGCAGAACATTACCGACTTCTACCGCGATGACCGCAAGCTGAACATCGGCATCATCGGTCAGGTCAAGGCAGGAAAATCTACATTCCTGAATACATTGCTGTTTGAGGGAAAAGAGATTCTCCCAACTGCACGAACGCCTAAGACAGCGGCACTCACAAAGATCGAATATTCTGAAGAAAATCGAATCTGCGTGGAGTATTACAGCCCTGAAGAATGGCATATCCTGGAGGATTATGCCAAGGCAGAGAGTGATGATAATGAATATACCGTTGCACGCGAGACGATGAAGCTTGTTGCGGAAAACGGAATTGATCCTGCGCCGTATCTGCATATGGGGAAAGAAGAGATTCCGTTCCCATCACTGGATGCGCTTATGGAACAGCTTAACGAATATGTCGGTGAAAACGGTAAATTCACTCCGCTGGTCAAGAATGTGACCCTCTATATGGATAAGCCTGAGCTAAAAGAGATCAGCATTGTGGATACACCTGGCATGAACGATGCCATAGTTTCACGCTCTGAGCGCACCAGAGAGTTTATCGGACGGTGCGATGTGGTGTTCTTCCTGAGCCGTGGCTCACAATTCATTGACGAAAACGATATGAAGATGATTCAGAATCAGATACCGCAGAAGGGTGTTGCCAGAATGGTTCTGATCTGCAGCCGCTTTGACGAAACGTTACAGGATGAACTCAAAAAATGCGGCTCCCTGCGTGCGACAATGCAGAAGCAAATTCCCCAGTTAACGGAATATGCCAAAAGGAAATTTGGCTCTGGACCGATCTTTATTTCTTCTATGATCGAAGCCATGATCGGAAAACAGGAAGTCGATTATTCCAGAAATGAAGCGCATGTATTCAAACGCCTGAACCGCTTTGGGGATCTGACACAGGACATGATGCAGGAGATCGGTAATATTGCCGCTGTCAGAGCTGTATTTCATGAGGTCGTTTCCTCTAAGGATGAGACCTTGCAGAAGAAAGCCAGCGGATTCATGCCATCCGTCAAAAAGGAATGGAATGCTGCTGTCAAGGATCTGAGATCCGAAACAGAACGCAGGAAACTATTACTGGAAACTGGTGACAAGGAGCTCCTGCAAAAACAGAAGTCTGCAATGGAATCGCAGATTTCGGGAATCAGAGCTTCTCTGGAAACGGTTCTCGGCGAGCTTCGGAACGCATTGGAACAGACTAAGGGCGAAAGTATGAGCAGACTGCGGGATAGCTGTCGGGAAAATGCCAGATTGCAGGAACGTACAGGAACAGAGACCAGGGTTCGCACCAGAAAGTATACAACAGGTTTTTGGTTCTGGAAAAAGACGCACTACGAGGATCATACCTCCACCTCGACCTATACCTATCTGGCTGCAACGGATGCATTGGAAAATATCCGTACATTCGGCTATGATGCGTGTACGGGCATTGAGACAGCATTTAGAAAAGCAGTGGATATCAAGACGACCAAGCGTAAGCTGATGCAGACGATCCTAGATAATTTTGATAGCAGCGATGAGAATTTCGACATCAATCATTTCCGCCTTTTAGCGGAAACTACGCTTAATCGCATTGAATTCCCAGTCATAAAGCTGGATGTTGCGCCGTTTATTCAAAAGATCTCAGGGCAATTTTCAGGTGAAGTCAGGGATTCGGGCGACAGAGCAAAGCTCCAGATTCTTTTGTCAGAGACAATGGATCAATTATTTGAGGATGTCTCTGCACAGTTTACGAAAACTGTTTCGGCTTTTCGTGCATCGTTGGATGATATGCAGACGCACTTCAGCACAGAGCTGTTAGAGGGGATCCAGCAGGAGTTTGAATTGCTCTGTGGTCAGGTGGAGGATAAGGAACAGGCAGTAGCTCAGTACGAAAAGGTTCTTGCTATGCTTTCTAAGGCGACAATGTTATGATGGCAGCCTTCAAGCTTGATGGAAACAAGAATGCTCGCTGTGCATTCTGTAAGTACTGGTACGACCCGACAGATCAGTACATCAAACCACAGGATCCCAAGCATAACCTCTGGAAGTTCGAGCAGACGGCAAAGTGTCTATGCCTGAAATGCAACCTTCAAAAAGGCGCTGGGATGCGGTGTGACAAGTTTGAGAATAAGATCCCGTAATAGGACAGGATGCCTGTACGCTCTCAAAGTGTACGGGCATCCTATTTTCATAATAAGCACTTGATTTTTCTGGATATTTGTGTTATACTATAATCAGAAGAACGATGGCTGCAAACGATGATCATAATCTATGGGAGGGATCTCAATGAGTACAAAGGAAATGGCATACAGTATCATCGACCAGCTCGGTGAAGAGGAATTGCAAGGCTTTATCACGCTGTTCCGAAGATTATATCCCCCAAAAGAGAATTTGGAAAACGGTAAGCAGGAGCATGATGAAATGGCGGAGCGTCGGGCAGCATTTGAACGCATGAAAAATGCTTGCCGATACATTCCCGATCTTGATGAGAAACAGGAGCTTGCAGAGTATCGAGAGGAGAAGTATGGGAATGAAAGTGCTGATTGACACCAATGTCCTGATCGATTTCTATGGAAAAAGACCACAGTTTTATGATGCGGCTGAAAAGATCATGGAGCTTTGCATGGAAAAGAAGATAGAAGGCGGTATAGCGGCACATTCCGTCACAAATGCGTTCTATATCCTGCGAAAGGATATGCCTCTTGATCTGAGAAGAAGCACACTGAAGGATCTATGTGCGATCACCACGGTGATTGGAATTGACAGTGAGAAATTGGTGGCTGCTCTCGACAATGAAGCGTTTTCTGATGTCGAGGACTGTCTGCAAAGTGAATGTGCTAAAAGATTCTCTGCAAGCTATATCATCACACGGAATATCAAGGACTTCGAGCATAGCGATGTCCCTGCAATATTACCTGATGATTTTCTGAAAAATGTGCTGGGATCATGATAGAATAGGTCTGAATCCGTTTCCGTTATATTTCCGTTACAGTATCAAAATAGGATAGC
>CACZPI010000064.1 GCA_902783005.1 uncultured Ruminococcus sp.
AAACCCCCTCCCCGCGTGCGGGGAGGGGGCAGGGGGAGGGGCGGATCACAGTACGCCCTCCCCAAAACAGACTTTTTTGACAAGCTCGAAGCCCTCCCCGGTTGGGAAGGGCTTCATTCTGTTACGGATCGAGGTCAAAGAGCTGGGTGTAGAAGTCCGCGTAATCCGTGCGGTCTTCCTTGGTGAAGGCGATCGCGGAGGACGGGTGGAGGTTCATCTTGCCGGTGAGCAGGTATTGAATGTCATAGCCCCACTTCAGCCCCTCCTCGCGGAGCTTCAGGATGTAATTCTCATAGAATTTGAGCACCGGGGTCAGGTTGTATTTCGGATTCTTCAGGAATGCCAGCAGCAGCTCCATCGCACAGTTGCCCGCGCCGCGTCCCATGCTGCCCACGGTCGCATCCAGGAAGCTCGCACCCATCGAGCAGGCTTCTACCGTGTTCGCAAATGCCATCTGCTGGTTATTATGCGCATGAATGCCCACCACCTTGCCTGCCGGCTCCATTGCGGCAAGGTAGGTCTTGGTCAGCTTCTGGATCTGCTCCGGGAACAGCGAGCCGTAGGAATCCACAATGTACACCCCGTCCACCGGGCTGTCTGCCAGCAATGCCAGCGCTTCGTCAATGTCGGAGCTGTTGGCCTTGGAGATCGCCATAATATTGCAGGTCGTCTCGTAGCCCAGGGAATGCGCATATTCGATCATGTCGATCGCTGCCGGCATCGTGTGAATGTAGGTCGCTACACGCACCATGTCGATCACGCTCTCCTCCTTCGGCAGCAGGTCGCGGCGCAGATTCGTGCGGCCGACGTCTGCCATGACGGACAGCTTGAGATCCGTCTCGTTATTGCCGACAATGCGGCGCAGGGAGGCTTCCTTGCAGAATTTCCAGTCGCCGAAATCCTCCTGCTTGAATACATCCGTATCGGCCAGATAGCCCATTTCCATATAATCCACACCCGCACGGAGATTCGCCAGATACAGCGCCTTGACAAATTCATCCGTGAAGCGGAAATTGTTGACCAGACCGCCGTCGCGGATGGTCGCATCGAAGACCTTGATGTCAGGTCGGAATGTCATCAGATTACCCTTGCGTTCCATAGAAATACCCTCCTGTGCCGGATTCGGTTTTGCGGCTGTACTGTGCTGCCTTCGCTGCATGCTGCAAGCTGCCCGCCGCTGCCGGCGTTTTTGATTTTTTTCCTGATTGTGCGGTTTCATGATTTCGCAAATACTTTCATAATTTAAAGTTTTTATGTGTTTATGCGCTAAACTACTGTAATCCTATTGTACCACCTCTCCGGGGAAAAAGCAAGTATTTTTTCGGAGAAAACCGACTTTCGGCGGGAGGCACAAAATTCAACAACTCTGGAAGGGCTTTCTTTGTGAAATGATGGCAAGGGTCTTTTTTGGGGGGCGAAGCCCCCCACCAAAGACCTTCGACATTACAAAAAACCCCCCACATTCACAAAAATAAAGAAGCCCCCCGAAACCCGGGGGGCTCTACAATCAATAGATCAGCTTATACAGTGTCGGGTACTGGCTGAGATGTTCGGTCAGTACGGATTTGGAATACCCCGGGTCATTGATGATGAAATCCGAGGTTGCGAATGTCGTACCGTCTCCGGTGTAGCCGGTGACGATCACAAAATGCATGCCCCATTTGCCGGAGGTGCAGCCAAGTACGACCGGCTTGCCCTCACAGAGCTTGCTGTAGAGGAACTGCATCATGGTCGTGGTCATGCTGCCGGATGCGCTCTGCACGGTGTAGCCGAGCCGCTCAATGTCCGCCCAGCTTGCGATCGCGCCGCCGCTGGTGAAGGAAATGCTGTTGCGGATCGTGATGGGCGTCACGCTGCTGTCACCTGTGGTGTAGGCATGCAGCATCGCAATGCTTGTCACCGCACAGCCCTCCGCACCAATGGTGCTCGAGCCAATGGAAACATTTGCCCAGCGGGAATCCTTCTGCTTGTAGGAGATCACATCCAGAATGCCGGTCGGCTGCGGTGCCGCGGAAACCAGCGCACCGTCTGCACCAAAGGTGTAGATCATGCCGTCCTTGCGGATGGTCTCGCTCTGCGCCATGATGCCGCTGCCGTAGAAGAAATAGGTATTCCCGTCGATCTCCTGCCAGCCGGTCACCATCATGCCGTTTTCGTCATAGTAATAGACCTCACCGAATTCACCCTCCTGCCAGCCGGTAATGATCGGCGGGATCTCGAATACGATCTCCGTTGTGGTGGTTTCGGTGGTTTCTGCTTCTGTTTCAAGCTCCGTCACAGGCTCTGTTACAGGCTCCGTAACGGGTTCTGTTACTGCTTCTGTCACTGCTGCGGCTGTGGTGGTCGCCGGTGCGGTTTCCGGCTCCGTGGTCACCGGTCTTGTGGTGGTCACAAATGCTTCGGTCTCCTCCTGTGCCGGTGCGGTTTCCACAGGGACAAGTTCACCGGTGTCGGGATCGGAATAGTAGATCGTTCCCTCCATCTGGTAAATGCCCGAAAGCATCACGCCGTCCTCTGTGAAATAGTACGATTTTCCGTCGATCTCCTGCGCTCCTGTGACCTTGCCAGACTCGGCGGTGACATAGTAGCGGCTGTCGAAATAATCCACCCAGCCGAATACCGCCTCGCCCGTCTCGGGGTCGTAGTAATAGCGCTTGCCGTCTACGGTCTGCCAGTCGGTCTTGAGTGCGCCGGACAGTCCGAATAAATACAGAATGCCGTCGATCTCCGTCTCGCCTGTCGCCTTGGTGCCGTCCGCATAGTAGAAGTACCGCTTGCCGGATTGCTCCACCCAGCCGGTCTGTCTGTCTGCGGATTCCGTGGCTGCCGCCTCATCGGCAGCGGATGCGGTGACCGCACCGGTGCCGAATAACAGACATGCTGCGGCAGCCACGGCTATCCTGGATATGTGTGCCATTGGTATCGCCTCCTTCAGGTTTGCCCGTCCTCATGACGGGGGTCGTTCATTTCCTGTTTCTTTGGTTTGTTCTGCCTGATCTATCGCTTGTATCTGTTCAATGCCGTTCTGTTTCGTCTGCTACGGCGTACAGATTGGTTTCCCATGCGGGAATGTAGAGTCTGTGCCGGATGTAGAGCTTGTAATCGGGACGCAGGTGCTTTATCAGCAGCGGCAGCTCGAAAATGTCCTCATTCCGGTGATAAACCGCAATTGCCAGCTTTGGTGCGTGCCGCAGGATCGTCCGCGATGCGCCCCAGATCGCCTCCCGCTCGAAGCCCTCCACATCCATTTTCAGGAAGGTGATCGCTTCGCCCCCGAGCAGCGAATCCACGCTCCTTGCAGGCCCCGTTTCACCGCCGGTCGCCAGCACCGACTGCCTGCCGTTCTTCGATGCGAACGGCAGCTCGGTGTCCAGGCACCATGCCGCGCACTGGTACAGATGCACGCGCTTCATGGCATTTCCCTCGGCATAGGCGGTCAGCTTCTTGAAATTCTTCTTGTCCGGCTCAACTGCCCAGATCGCGTTGTACTTCTGATTGGTGAAGCTCAGCAGCTCCCGGATCGTGTCGCCGTTGTAAGCGCCCAGATCCACGAAGGATTCATTGCGCGTCGGATGGAGGATCTGCTTGTAGATGTCCTCCGGCTCGGCAGTCACGGCATCGAGATACCGGATGTTGCCGCTGATCTTGAACTGAATGACATTCAGGTACACCCGCCTGGATTCGTCATCTGCAAGGCTCCGGTAAACTGCATTGAGCTCATTGAGATGCTCCATGCAGTAATCGTAATCGAACAGCCCCCCGCCGATGACCGGAACATCCGGGACATACAGCGTGTGGCGCTTCGACAGCTCGCGGATGTAATCGACCAGCTCCGGATAGCCCGCCGCAAAGCCCAGGACGATCACGAAATCATCGACCTGCTCCTCGATTTCGGAGAGCTTGTGGACATGGAAGCCGGCGAAGGAATGCCCGCGCACAAAGTCGTCACTTGCAAAGATGCCTGCCACGGGAATGCCGTACCTTTCAAAAACGCGCATGATCTTCGCGGCGCCGTCGCCCATGCCGTAGAGGAAAATGGGGCGATGCTCCGCGGCAAGACGCTGCCAGCAGGATTTCTTTTCGGTAATGAGGCTTTCCAGCCCTGCCCCGCGCGGGGGATATTGCGTGACGCTCATGTTGGGATTCCTTTCAATCATGCATTCTAATCTATCAATCTATCAGTCTGTCAGTCGTCGCGGTGGTCAAAATCATAGAAGCCGTCGTCAAAGTCGCCGTCCGGATCGTGATGCGGGGGCATGTGTCCCATCGCATACAGATCGCGTCCGCGGGTGCCGTAGCGGTCGCGTTCCCTGTTGACGAGCTTGTCAAGGAGATTGAGCACGTCGCGCGGCTGCTTGATGCTGGCAATGTCGAATTCCGGTGCATCCACGTCGCGGCTGCAAACATGGATCGTGCCGCATCCGAACATGCGCTGTCCGAAAGGCAGCCTGAGCTTCTTGTCGGTGATCTTGTACAGGTCGATCTCCTCCTCTTCAAGATTGAAGAGGCCTGTGCGGCAGATCAGCTTGGTCTCCGTCAGATAGTAGATCGTAAACGACCACGGCAGCCCGAAAAACGTGCGCTTGCGGTCTTTCCAGATGTACTGAATATCGTCCTTTGCCATGTGGATTGCCCCCTTGTCATTCTTTTTCTGGCCGGGAAATTCAGAGTGTGACCTCTGTTACGCCGCCGCCGAGCTTGGCAGACCTGCCGCCGAAGACGGTGACGGTGAATGTCTTGTCTGTGGGTGTGCAGGTGACGGTCACCGCATCGCCCGTGCGCTTGGCCGTGATCGTCACGGCAAGCTCTGCCTCGCTGTCATAGACCTTTGCCTGTGCGGTATGGCCGTCGGCAAGGTTATAGATGACTGCCTCGGCATCCTGTACATAGTCATAGACGACATCACGCTGGAAATCGCCGTAGACGATGATCGAATCCGGTGCTGCAAGAACCGGCATTTCGAGGAAGCTGCATGTTCTGTGGATGTATCTGCCGCCCGCAAAGGTCTCGCCGGTGATGATGTCCGTCCAGGTGCCCTCCGGAAGGTAGACATCCGCGGTGCCCTCGGCATTCATGACCGGTGCGCACAGCAGGCTGTCGCCGAGGAAATACTGGCGGTCAAGGTAAGCGGCCGCCGGATCCTCCGGGTAGCGCAGCACGGTGGCACGCATCATCGGAATGCCGGTCTCGTGGGTCTTGACGGCCTGCGAGAAGAGATACGGCATGAGTCTGCCCTTGAGCTTGACGAAGAAACGGAGCACGGCGCAGGCATTTTCCGGATTGTCCGGGGTGTCCTCCTCATACGCCCACGGCACACGGTACGAGGTCGAGCCGTGCAGGCGGGAATGCGAGGAAAGCAGGCCGAATGCGCACCAGCGCTTGTAGACGTCGGCTGTGGCAGTCTGCTCAAAGCCGCCGATGTCATGCGAGAAGAAGCCGAATCCGGATGCGCACAGGGACAGGCCGCCGCGCAGCGTCTCCGCAATGGAGGTGAATTCTGCCGAGCAGTCGCCGCCCCAGTGAACGGGGAATTTCTGTCCGCCGACGGTGGCAGAGCGTGCAAAGAGCACGGCCTTGCCCTTGCCGGTGACGGATTCGAGGGCTTCAAAGACGCATTTATTATAGAGGTAGGTGTAATAGTTGTGCATCGCGATGGGATCGGAGCCGTCATAGTAGACGCAATCGGTCGGGATGCGCTCACCGAAATCGGTCTTGATGGAATCGACGCCCATTTTCGCGAGTGCCTTGACATGGTCACCGAACCATTTGTAAGCCTCGGGATTGGTGAAATCCACGATTGCCATGCCCGGCTGCCAGAGATCTGTCTGGAAGACGGAGCCGTCGCGGTTCCTGATGAAGTAGCCCTTTTCCGCGCCCTCATCAAAGAGGGAGGAGCGCTGGGAAATATAGGGGTTGATCCAGCAGCACACGCCCAGGCCTTTCTCATGCAGTCTTCTGAGCTGACCGGCAGGATCCGGGAAGGAATCCTTGTCCCACTCGAAGCTCGTCCATTCGTAGCCCTTCATCCAGAAGCAGTCGAAATGGAACATATTCAGCGGAATGTCGCGCTCAAACATGCCGTCCACGAAGCTGTTGACCGTCTCCTCATTGTACTCGGTGGTAAAGGAGGTGGACAGCCACAGGCCGAAGGACTTGGCGGGCGGAAGGGCGGGCTTGCCGGTGAGGTCGGTGTATTTCACCAGAACCTCCTCGGGATTCTCACCGGCGAAGAAGTAATATTCCAGCTCCTCGCCCGGGAGGGTCATGGACACCTTGGAAACGGTGTCGGAAGCGACCTCATAGCTGACCTTGCCGGCGCTGTTGACGAGGACGCCGTAGCTTTTGTTGGAGAGGTAGAAGGGAATGGACTTGTAGCTCTGCTCGGAGCAGGTGCCGCCGTCGGCATTCCAGATCTCGACATTCTGGCCGTTCTTGACGAAAGTCGTGAACTTCTCACCGAAGCCGTAGATGCTCTCCCCCACATCCAGCATGAGCTGCTCGCGGATGTAGGCGGTGTGGGGATCGACCGGGTCATTGAAGAACTGGTCGTCGCGCTGTGCGGCCATTCTGGCGTCGGCGCGGTACTTGTTTTCCTCGATGTAGGAGGTGCAGCGCCATGCCGTACCGGTCAGGCGTCTGCCCTTGTAGGCATATTCCACATTCCACTCGAAGCCGCGGCGGATCGTGACGGTGGTATTGCCGGCGGTCAGGGTGATCTTCTCGTCATCCTCCGCAACGGAAGCCTTGTACCCTGCGGGTTCTGTCAGCTCGAATTTCGGCTGGTTTTTCAGGCCGCCCTTGTGGTGGACGATGTGTACCTTGATGACATCATCGGCCACGGCGGTATAGGTGATCTCCAGCGTGACGCCGCCGAGGGTCATGGCGCGGTTGTAAATGGGATTGGTGGTGGCGAAAACGGTAATGCTGTTGCCGGTATGAGAGACCTCATACGCCTGTGCTGCATAGAAGACCTGGTATCCCTTCTTATTCAGCCAGAGTCCGTCCGAAAACTTCATGGGCGATTCCTCCATAGTCGAATCAATTTACATTTTGTTCATCTTCTGTACGCCGAATGCGTGTGATTCTATTGTAACACATTTGTAATCACTTGTCAACTCCTTATAGAAAGAAAGGCAGAAAAAGCAACCTTGCGGGAGGGATTTGCATTTGATTCTTTACGATTGTATACTTGCTTTTTCACGGCTAATATGCTATAATAGAACCACGAAACCGGAACAGGATCAGCGTATGGGGAAAGCCGCCGACCTTTGACCGCGCAGCGGGCATTGGAATAAGCAGGCTGCCTAAATCTTTGATTTGGCGCAGATCGCTTATGCACAGCAGGCATCTGCCCTGTGCGTACATGCACTCCCCCATTCTCAAAAGGGGTTTGGGGAAAGCCGCCGACCTTTGACCGCGCAGCGGGCATTGGGAGGCACCTGCCCTGTGCGGGCACGCACTCCCCCATTTCAAAAAGGAGGTTAACTATTATGAACTTCAACGAAGCAAAAGCAAAGCTGGAAGCGCTTGGCCAGAGCCATCTGCTGCGGTGGTATGACGAGCTGGGCGATATGGAGCAGGAGGCGCTGCTCGCACAGATCGACGCACTGGATCCGTCGCTGCTGGAGGTATTCGCGAAATACGGTGCAGACGGCGAGGCACAGCGCGGCAAGCTCGAACCCCTCGGCGCACTGACGATCGGGGAGATCGAGGAAAACCGGGAGCGCTTTGAGACGGCAGGTCTGGAGGCCATCCGCCAGGGCAAGATCGGTGCCGTGCTGCTCGCAGGCGGCATGGGTACGAGGCTGGGATTTGACAAGCCCAAGGGCATGTACAACATCGGCAAGACGCATCCGCTGTATATCTTTGAATGCCTGATCCGCAATCTCATGGAGGTCGTGGACAAGGCCGGGACATTCGTGCCGCTGTTTATTATGACGAGCGAGAAGAATGACGAGGATACCCGCGAATTCTTTGAAGAGCAGAAGTATTTCGGCTACAATCCGGAGTATGTGCATTTCTTCGTGCAGGATATGGCACCGGCAGTCGATCCGGACGGCAAGATCCTGCTTGAAGAGAAGGGACGCATTGCCACCTCCCCGAACGGCAACGGCGGCTGGTTCTCCTCGATGGCAAAGGCCGGGCTGCTCGGATTCCTCCAGCGTGAGGGCATTGAATGGCTGAATATCTTTGCCGTGGACAATGTGCTCCAGCGCATTGCAGATCCGTGCTTCGTCGGTGCGACGCTCCTGTCCGGCAGCGAATCCGGCGCGAAGGTCGTCGCCAAGGCAGACCCGCAGGAACGTGTGGGCGTGCTGTGCCTGGAGGACGGCGCTCCTTCGATCGTGGAATATTACGAAATGACCGAGGAAATGATCACACGCCGCGAGCCGGACGGGAGACTTTCCTATAATTTCGGCGTGATCCTGAATTACCTCTTCCGCACCGACCGCCTGACCGAGCTCCTCGGCAGCTCCCTCCAGACGCATGTCGTCAACAAGAAGGTTCCCTTCATCGACGAAACCGGCAGCCTTGTCAAGCCCACCGAGCCGAATGCCTACAAATTCGAGACACTTGTCCTCGACATGGTGCATCAGCAGCGCTCCTGCCTCTCCTATGAGGTGGAACGCGACAAGGAATTCGCCCCCATCAAGAACCCCGACGGCGTCGATTCCGTCGTCTCCGCCCAGGGGCTTCTCGAAGCCAATGGCGTGGTGCTCTGATCTTTTCTTCACCCCCTCCGCATTCCGGAAATGCGGAGGGGGATTTTTATTTATTGGAATGTCGAAGGTGCGTTGTGGGGGGCTTCGCCCCCCAGGGGGAATTTCGATTTTTTCGGAATGTCCTTGTGCCCCCCACCAGGGGGTGCGGCGGCGCACCCCCTGGACTCCCGCCGCATAGAGGGGGCTGCGCCCCCTCTATGAACTCCCTGCCTTATGCTTCCGCAGCATAGCTCTACGCATGTTTTTTCCCGGTGGTTTGGCTTGGCATATAGG
>CACZPI010000065.1 GCA_902783005.1 uncultured Ruminococcus sp.
ACAGCACGCCTATGCTCGCGTCTGCTCAGCGCGAGCACGCGCCCGAGAGGCTTCTTCTGTTATGTTATCGGATGGCTCTTGCCTCCATATAATACCGCTTATCCTCCGCATGTCCCATCGAGAAGGTCTTGCGGGGAAGGGCGCCGTCTGCACGCACGGACGGGAACAGATCCCGCTTATCCATATCCGGCAGCAGGAATCCGACTGCATCGGATGCCTTTGCCAGACGCTCCACGGTCGCGGTGCCGTGGATATAGTCGATGCTGCCGGGGTTTGCCGAGAAATACGCATCCAGCGCATTTTGCAGACTCCCCACCGCCAGATTCGACGTCGGCTTGTGAATGTAGTACCGTTTTGCCCCGTCTGCCAGAACCACCGTGATCTCCTGCGCCGACGGCTCTTCGGAAAGCCCGAGGACGCGCGTGAGCGAATGCAGCAGCGCCGCCGGATCCACACCCGTCACAATGCGGTGGATCGCTTCAAACTGCAATGCCTCGCTGTGAAGATTGACCAGCTCCACCAGCGCATACCGCGCCGGATGATCGGTCAGGTCGCGGCCGGGATTGGCCTGCTTGATCGCCTCCCAGCATGCCTTCGCCGTGGCAAGGGAATGGTTGCCGTCACCCATTGCATACTGCAATTCGCCGGCATCTGCCAGCAGCGCATCCAGACGCTTCGTGAAGGCCTTCTGCTGTGCGGCATCCATCAGATACCCCTGAATGCTGCCGCCGCCGTTCATGAGCTGCGTGTCATAGAGCTGTTCCATCGCGCCCTTGTCCGCTGCACAGCCGCCGATGACCGTGTCCTCCGGATCGTCGATCAGCAGCATGATGTGCGGCAGCTCCAGCGGTGCCTGCTCGCGTACACGCATCCGCGGGGGAATGCGTTCGAGCACCGTTGCCTCGGTCGCACGGACAGGCGAATGGCTGCCCTGTGTGTAATCGTATGCCTCCAGGTCGATCTTGCCGACGACACCGGTGCGCAGGATGCCGTTGGACTGGATGCGTTCGGTGTAGATCATCGCATCCTCATAGGTGCGGAAGATCCCGGCACGCATGTAGTCGCGCATATTCTTGTGAATGGCGCCGATGCGGGCGGTCACATCCGCCTGCCCGAGATAGATCTCCGGCAAGGTGAGCGCCAGCGTGGACGGTGCATCCCCGACGAATGCCGCTGTCTTCTCCCAGTAATCCGGATCGCCGGTGAACTGGTCGCAGGCAATGACGCTCCACTTCTGCACGTCCGTCTGCGTGAAATCGGGCAGCAGAATGTCTGCCGCAGAAAAGATATGCTTCATATTACCGCAGTACCCCCTTGTACATAATTGGTTATCTGTATTATAGCATATTCCGGAGCATCTTGTCAATGCACAGAATGCGGCGGCTCCAAATTCCCCTGCGCTCTTGACATTCCCTGTTTGATGCGATATAATGAAAATAACTACCACCCGGAAGGAGGCGCATGTTCATGCCCCGGCAGCTGATCCCCAGGCCGACCCTGCAAAGGCTCCCGGCCTATCTCAATTATCTGCGTTCCCTGCCGCCGGATACGCGCAGCATTTCTGCGACGGCGGTCGCAGCGGCACTCGGACTCAATGAGGTGCAGGTGCGCAAGGATCTGTCGGCAGCCAGCAAGAGCGGCGGCAGGCCGAAGACCGGCTACACGGTCGGCATCCTGATCCGGGAGCTTGAGGAATTCCTCGGCTATACCAGCATCAAGAATGCAGTGCTGGTGGGCGTCGGCAGACTCGGCGGCGCAATGCTGGCATTTACCGGCTTTGAGGAGCGCGGCGTGCATATCATTGCGGCCTTTGACAACGATCCGGCCAAGATCGGCACCGAGATCGGCGGGGTGCCGATCTTCGACATTGCCCGGCTTGAATCCGTCTGCCGCAGCCGGGGTGCCCGCATCGGCATTCTCACGACCAGCCCCCTTCCGGCGCAGGAATTATGCGAACGGATGATCGGCGCGGGGATCGAAGCGGTCTGGAATTTCTCCACGGCGCATCTGGAGGTGCCCGAGCAGATCATCGTGCGCAATGAGGATCTGTCCGTGTCCCTGGCCATGATCTCGCGGGAGCTCGAGGAGCGCAATCACGGGAAATAGGGAAGAAAAATGATACATTCCATTCTGAAACTGACGGATGCGCTGCATGCATCCGGGATCAATCACCGACCGACGAAAGGAAGATGACTATGCTGACACTTGCACCGATTTTCTCTGACCATGCTGTTCTCCAGCGCGGCAAGCCGATCCGGATCTTCGGCACCGCCGATGCGGCATCCGTGACCGTGCGCCTGGGCTGCCGGGAGACAACTGCCGCCGTCCGCAGCGACGGCAAATGGACGGCGCTGCTGCCGCCGATGACCGGCACCGATCCGATGCTGCTGTATGTGACGGACGGTGCATCCACGCTTGTCCGGGAGGACATTCTGCTCGGTGAGGTCTGGCTTTGCGGCGGACAGTCGAATATGGAGCTGGTGCTGCGGGATTCGAGGGATCCGGAGCCGGCGCTTGCAGAATGCGCCTCCCTTCCGATCCGCCTGTATCATGTCGGCAAGCGCGGCTTCATGGACGAACAGTTCTATGAAGAAGAGCGCCGTTCCTGCTGGCAGCTTCCGTCTGCGGATGCCTGTCAGTGGTGGACGGCCGTGGGGTATCATTTCGCGGCAGAGCTGACGAAGAAGCTCGGATGCCCCGTGGGACTGGTCGAATGCAACTGCGGCGGCACCTCGGCTTCGGCATGGATCAGCGAGGAAATGCTGCGCTCGAATGCGGTCGGACAGGCCTACCTGGACGATTACGCAAGGGGCATGAAGGGACTGACCGACGAGGAGGCATGCCGGAATTACCTGAATTACTGCGAGTATCAGGGCGCATGGCAGAAGCGCATTGATGATCTGTACCGGGAGCATCCGGACATGCCGTGGGCAACGGCGCTGGAGATCTGCGGCGAGAATCAGTACCCCGGCCCCCCTGCACCGAATAATCCCCTGCGTCCGCACGGGCTGTATGACACGATGCTCACACGCATCGCGCCGTATACCCTCAAGGGCGTTCTCTGGTACCAGGGCGAGGCGGATGAGATCCGTCCGGAGGGCTATGCACAGCTTCTCACAACGCTGATCCGCCAGTGGCGGCGGGATTTCATGGATCAGGAGCTGCCCTTCCTGATCGTACAGCTTCCGATGCATGCCTATGCCGACAATACGGAGGACAGGAGATGGCCGGTGCTGCGTCTGGCGCAGGAGGAGGTCTTCCGGAATGTGAAGAATACCGGTCTTGCCGTGATCCTCGACTGCGGGGAATTCAACGAGATCCATCCCAAGGAGAAGCGCACCCCTGCACACCGCCTGTTTTTGCAGGCGATGGAGCGCGTGTACCGGCATCCGACCGACAACAATACCGCACCCCTTGTGCGGGGCATCGTGCCGGAGGACGGCGGCATCCGGGTGTATTTCTGGCATGTGGACAAGGGGCTGGAGCTGCGCGGGGAATCGGGCTTTGAGGTCTGCGATGCTGCCGGGAACTGGCATCCGGCGCAGGCGGAGATCGTGGATGTATCGCTTGCGGTGCGTTCGGAAGCGGTACCGCATCCGGTCGGCGTGCGCTATGCATGGGTCGGCTACGGCGAGGTGACGCTCTTTACCCGCGAGGGAATGCCGGCGGCACCGTTCTGCCGGATGGTGTGAAATTCCGGAAAAAAGCCGGGCGGAATGAAAAAATCTGAAAAAAGCCTTGCTTTTTCCATTTGAATGTGGTATAATAGGTATTGTAAGATGTAAAACAGAGCCGGAACTTCAAAGTTCCGGCTCTTGTTTCGACATGCAGAACAGCAAAGCAGAAAGGAAGCAAGGTATGAAGCTGAAAAAATTCGGCGGTACCGAACAGCGCATTTATGACCTGATTGCGCCGCTCGTCACAGAGCTGGGCTATCTGGTATGGGATGTGCGGTTCGAGAAGGAAGGTGCCAACCGGTATCTGCGCATCTTCATTGACAGCGAAACGGATACCATCAGCATCAACGACTGCGAGCGTGTGACACGCCCTGTGGATGCGCTTCTGGATGAGCGCGATCCGATCGAGGGCAGCTACATTCTCGAGGTCAGCTCGGCAGGACTGGAGGCGGATCTCGTGCGCGAGAGCCATTTCGATGCCTGCATCGGCTGCGAGGTACGCGCACGCGGCATCCGGCCTTTCGAGGACGGCAGCCGGGAAGTGATCGGCGTGCTCGAGGACTGGTCAAAGGAAAGCATCGTCCTGACCGTGGACGGTCAGCAGCGTGAGCTGGCGCTGGCAGGACTGGCGTTTGTGAAGCTGTACTTTGATTTCGACGAATAAGAATCAATCCGAACCATCTCTCCCCTATCGGGAGTGACGATAAACGAAGTGGAGGCGTTTGAACAGAAATGGCAAACCAGAAGAAAAAAAGCAGCGCCGGTGCATCGGCTGCGCAGATCACGGAGTTCTTCAATGCGCTTGAGGCACTCGGTACCGAAAACAGCGTAGAAGCAACGGTCATGATCGAGAAGGTCAAGTCCGCCATGCAGAAGGCCGCCGTCCGGATGTTCCCGGACTGCAAGGAGAATATCCGCGTGGATATTGACCCGCCCAGACGGATCTTCCGCGTTGTCCTGATGCAGGAGGTCGTGGATTTTGAGCCGTCCGGCAATACCCAGATCTTCATTGACCGCGCCAAGCTCATTGATCCGGATGCCACCCTCGGCACCGTCATTGAGCATGAGCTGGACATCACCAGCTTCGGCCGTGCATCCGCACAGTCCGCCAAGCAGTCGATCAAGGGCGACCTGCGCGACATCAGCCGCGACCGCATCCTTGAAAAGTTTGAGAAGCTCGAAAATGACATCATTACTGCCACGGTCACCCAGATCGACCCCAAGAAGAAGACCGTGACACTCGTTTACGACAAGACCGAGCTCTACCTCATGCCCGCAGAGCAGGTCAAGAGCGAGATGGGACGCATTCGTGAGGGCATGCAGATGAAGGTCTATGTGACCAAGATCGCCAACCGCTCCAAGAAGCCCATCATCAAGCTCTCCCGCGTTCACAAGGGTCTTGTCAGAAGACTCTTCGAGCTTGAGGTGCCGGAGATCCATGACCGCACCGTGGAGATCAAGTCCATTTCCCGTGAGCCCGGCTCGCGCTCCAAGATCGCCGTTGTCAGCCACGACCCGAATGTCGATGCGGTCGGCGCCTGCATCGGACCGCAGCGCTCCCGTATCCTTGCCGTTGTCAATGAGCTCGGCGGTGAGAAGATCGACGTCATTCCTTACAGCGAGGATCTTGAGACCTACATCGCCAATGCCCTGTCTCCTGCAGAGGTCAAGAAGGTCTACATCCTGCCCAATACCGAACCGCCTGTATTCGAGGAGCTGCCCGACGGTGAGCGCCGTGAGCGTCCGCCGAGAACCTCCGCGATCGCAGTCGTTCCGTTCGACCAGCTCTCCCTTGCCATCGGTAACGGCGGCCAGAATGCAAAGCTCGCTGCCAAGCTGACCGAGTGCAAGATCGACATCAAGTCCGACCGCGACGAGATCGTCCTTCCGGAGACGAAGGCGGATGACGATGTGTTCGGTGAGGAGCCGGCTGCACCGGAGAGCGCGGCTGCACAGGAGGATGTCCTGCTTGATGAGGAGCCCGCAGAGAATGCACCGGCTGAATAAGCACGGAGGCGCTTTGCATGGTGAATAAAAAGATCCCGATGCGTATGTGCATCGGCTGCGGTGAAATGAAGCCCAAACGGGAGCTGATCCGCGTGGTGAAGCCCAGGGAGGGCGATCCGGTGCTCGATCTGACCGGCAAGGCTGCCGGACGCGGTGCCTATCTGTGCCGCAGCACCGATTGCCTGAAGGCTGCGCAGAAGCGCAGAAGCCTGGAAAAGAGCTTTTCCTGCCGGGTCGCACCGGAGGTCTATGAGGTGATGCTGCATGAGCTTGCAGAAGCTGACGGGAATTCTTAGTATCTGCCGCAAGGCAGGCAAAATGGAGATCGGCTTTGCACCGATGAAGGAGGCACTGGATGCCGGGCGTGTGCGGGGCGTGATCGTGACAGAGGATGCTTCACCGAAAACGTATAAGGAAGTGTGTTATTTCTGCGAAAAAAAGCAGGTGCCGGTACAGCGTCTCCCGATGACAATGGAGATGCTTGGCGGTGCGATCGGACGGAAGGCGGCTGTTGCGGCCATTCTGGATGAAGGCTTTTTTGGCAGGATCGAAGCGCTGTGTGCCGGGAATGCGCCGGCTGCGCAGCTGTCAGAGTAGGAGGTAGGTTGCCTATGGCAAAGAAATTCAAATTATCCGAGGTTGCCAAGGATCTGAACATGTCTGCAAAGGATCTGATCGGATTCCTGGAGGAAAAGACAGGCGGCAAGAAGAGCAGCAGCTCTTCGGTAACGGAGGAGGAGCTGAACCTGTGCCTCGAGTATTACAGCCAGCAGAAGAGCGTGGATAGCTTTGATGCCTATTTTGCGACCCGGAACGATCCGCGTCCGGAGCCGAAGGCAGAGGAGAAGAAGCCCGCAAAGAAGACAAAGCCTGCCGAGCCCAAGGCCGAGAAGAAGACCGAAAAGCCCGCGGAGAAGAAGGCCGAGAAGCCCGCCGAGCCCAAGGCTGAGAAGAAGGCCGAGAAGCCCGCAGAGCCCAAGGCTGAGAAGAAGGCCGAAAAGCCCGCAGAGCCCAAGACTGAAAAGAAGGCTGAAAAGCCTGCCGAGCCGCCGAAGGCTGCCGAGAAGCCGGCAGAGCCGAAGGCAGAACCGGCAGCGGAGCAGAAGCAGCCGGAGCAGAAGCCTGCCGAGCCGAAGGCAGAGGAGAAGAAGCCGGAAGCGCCGAAGCAGCAGGATTCTCTCAAGCGCCGCAAGGAAGAGAAGAAGAAGCAGAAGGCGCCGCAGGTACATGGCGAGAAGACCCGCCTGGGCGGTGTTATGGGCGATGCGGCTGCACGCACGGAGAGCCCGGAGAAGCGCCGCACGGTCGATACCCGCGGCAGCTATGTCGATCTCGACAAGTACAACGAGCGCTATGAGCAGATCGCAGGGCCGGACAGACGCCGCGACAATGCTTCCACCAAGAAGCAGAAGATCAACCAGAAGTCCGCACAGCGCAGCAAGGGCAAGCAGAACAGCCGCAAGCAGGAGACCGAGGCACAGCGCCTGTCCCGCCTGGAGCTTGAGCGTGCCAGAAAGCAGCAGCTTCGCGTCAAGATCCCGGATATGATCCAGGTCGGCGAGCTGGCCACCCGTCTGAAGGTGACCGTTTCCAAGGTCATCGGCAAGCTGATGGGTCTGGGTGTCATGGCCTCCATCAATGAGGAGATCGACTTCGATACCGCCTGCCTCGTTGCCGAGGAGCTCGGTGCCAAGGTCGAGAAGGAAGTCGTTGTGACCATTGAGGAGCGTCTGATCGAATCCGAGGAGCACGACGACGAGAACCAGCAGCCGCGTCCGCCGGTCGTTGTTGTCATGGGTCACGTTGACCACGGCAAG
>CACZPI010000066.1 GCA_902783005.1 uncultured Ruminococcus sp.
CGGAGGTCCGGGTGACCATCTTGCCTTAGCCGGGACACAGCTCCCGGCATTTTTTATTTTTTTATCACAAAACTCACACCTGCCTATTGTAAAATGAAGGAAAATCTGGTATAATATACATACCGGACAGGTCAGTCCCCCATGATACAGAGAGAAAGGAAGTGCCAGACGATGAGCAGATTACTCATTGTGGACGATGAAGTCAATATCCGCGCAGTTGTGCGGGAATACGCGGAATTTGAAGAATACGAGGTCGATGAAGCCGCCAACGGCATGGAGGCGGTCGAGAAATGCCGCCAGAATGACTATGACCTCATCATCATGGATGTCATGATGCCCAAGCTCGACGGCTATTCCGCCAGCAAGGAGATCAAGAAGCACAAGGACATTCCCATTATCATGCTCTCCGCCCGCGGCGAGGAATATGACAAGCTCTTCGGCTTCGAGATCGGTGCGGATGATTACGTCGTCAAGCCCTTCTCCCCCAAGGAGCTCATGGCGCGTGTCAAGGCCGTGCTCCTGCGCAGCAAGGCCGCTGCCCCCGCAGAGCCGCAGAATGACCGCCTGAAATTCGGCGGCCTTGAGATCGACCTGGCAGGCCGCGAGGTCTATGTGGACGGCCGCAAGGCTTCCATGACCCCCAAGGAATATGACCTGCTGTTCTACCTCGTACGCAACAAGGGACTTGCCCTGAGCCGCGACAAGCTGCTCGAAGCCGTCTGGGGCTACGACTTCTTCGGCGATGACCGCACAGTCGATACCCATATCAAGATGCTCCGCGGCTCCCTCGGGGATTACCGCAATTACATTGTGACGCTGCGCGGCCTGGGGTATAAATTCGATGCCAATGCAGATTAAGGAACGCCTGCGCCGCCGCCGCTGCCGCACCCCGCTGCAATGGAATATCGGATGGTGCTTCGTGCTGTTCACCGTCATCGTTGTCGGACTTCTGTGGATCATGGAGACCGTGCTTCTTGAACAGTTCTACTACGCATTCAAGACCCGAGAGACACAGCAGGTCGCGCTGTCCCTCATGGATTCCTATGTGAACGATTCCAATGAGGAATTCATCCAGAAGCTCGACAATGCCGCCGTCAGCAACCAGATGTGCATTTCCTTCTACGATGCCAAGCGGAAAATGCCCTATCTGCGCGATATGATGGGCAACAAGTGCATGATCCACGGCTTCCATAATTCCAAGAACCTCCTCACCTTCGTCCAGATGCTCGATGAGAGCGAGGACGGCAGCATCAGCCTGCGCGTCTTCGATGAGCAGATCGGCATGCAGACGCTTCTGGTCGGCTATACCGTCGGGGACAAGGATCATGTCGAGGGCTCGGTCTTCATCAATACCATTCTTGAACCGGTCGGCGCCACCGTGCGCATTCAGAAACGGCTCATTCTCATTTTCAGCATCGTGCTGCTGGTGATCGGGTGCAGCATTGCCTTCCTGCTGTCGAACCGGCTGTCCGTGCCGATCACACGCATCACGGAATCCGCCAAGCGCATGGCGCACGGGGATTACCAGACGCGCTTCGAGGGCGGAAGCTGCCGGGAGGTCGATGAGCTTGCCCGGGCGCTGACATATGCCGAGCAGGAGATTTCCAAGGCCGACCAGATGCAGCGCGACCTGGTGGCGAATGTCTCCCATGACCTGCGCACCCCCCTGACCATGCTCAAGGCCTACGCCGAAATGATCCGCGACCTCTCCGGCGACAACCCGGAAAAGCGCGGGAAGCATTTGCAGGTCATCATTGACGAGACCGACCGGCTCACGGCGCTGGTCAATGACATTCTCGACCTGTCCAAGCTCGAGAACGGCTCGCAGAAGCTCGAAGTCTCCACCTTCGATGCGGCGGTGTGGATGGAGGACATCATTGCCCGGTACAAGGGCGTTTCGGAGCAGATGGGCTATCACATCAGCTTCACGCCGGATGAGAGCCGCCAGGTGACCTGCGATGCCGGCAAGATGGAGCGCGTGGTCTGCAACCTCATCAACAATGCGATCAACTACACCGGCGAGGACAAGCAGGTTTTCGTCCGTCAGGTCAATACCCCGGAGGGCGTGCGCATTGAGGTGCGCGACACCGGCGAGGGCATTCCGGAGGACAAGATCCGCAGGATCTTTGATAAGTATTACCGCAGCGAGAATCACACCCGCGAGGTCGTCGGAACCGGCCTCGGCCTTTCCATCGTCAAGGCCATTCTCAAGCTCCACGGCTTCCCCTACGGCGTCAGCTCCAAGCTCGGGGAAGGCTCGGTCTTCTGGTTCCAGATCCGGGATACCGAAAAAAGTTGAAAAAAGTGGATTATCACATAACCGTCACAAAGCTATCACATAATTATCATAAACGGCGTTTATACTGTATTATAGCGTAATGCTGTAAATCCATCGTTAATAACGTTCCTACCCCAACGTTATTATATAATCCCCAATAAATCCCTATATCATGCACAAGTCCCCGATCCGTCCGATCGGGGATTTGTGTTTTTTCTTTTTTTCTGCACAAATCCCCGATTCTTGCAATCATAGATTTGTGTTTTTTCTTTTTTCTGCACAAATCCCCGATTCTTGCAATCATGGATTTGTGTTTTTTCTTTTTTCTGCACAAATCCCCGATTCTTGCAATCATGGATTTGTGTTTTTTCTTTTTTCTATTTTGCATTACCAAGTCCTATGACATACCAAAAAACCTTCGGCATTCCAATCCTAAAAGCAAACCCGTCATTATTTAAATTTGTTAACAAATAGTCCTTGAATTGGCAAAACGATTATGCTATACTATTAAAGAAGATATACCATAAGGAAGGGGAAACCGTATCATGCAGAGCGGAATCAGCAAGCTCGACCTCAAACGCATCAACCGGATGCAGGTGCTCCGGACGGTCTGGGAAGCAGGGCCGATCTCCCGCGTCGATCTGTCCCAGATGCTCCAGATCACCCGTGCCTCGATCACCCAGATCACCAATGCCATGATCGCCGAAGGCCTCCTTGTAGAGATCGGTGAGGCGCCCTATCAGCAGAGAATGCAGGAAAAGCTCCCCAAGGGACGCCGCAAGATCCTGCTTGACATCAATGCCAACTACCGCTTCGTCCTCGGTGCGGTCATCAGTGAACAGGAAATTACCGTCGGCCTGTGTACCATGCACATGGAGATCCTCGACAAGACCTCCATGCCCTGCACCGACCATACCAGCCGCAAGGAGATCCAGCAGTTCATCATCAGCGCCGCCGAACGCATGATGAACAATGCCGCCCTGACCAAGGACGATGTGCTTGGTCTGGGTGTGGGTGTCATGCCCATCATGATCGGCCGGATGCGTGTGTATTACAAGGACGGTGTACTCGATTTCGGCGACCTGACCCGGGCGCTTTCCGTGCCGCAGATGCCGCAGGTATTCTGCGGGAATGCGGTATGGCTCCTGTCCCTTGCCAATGCCGACCTCCAGCGCAGCCAGGTGCCGGGCATGAATCAGGTCTACATCCACCTGGGCAGCCACATCCACATTTCCCTGCTGCGCCAGGAAAAATCCGAATCCGATTACCTGACGTACAGCTACCTGACGGAACGCTGCATCGTCCGTCCGGGCGGGCGGCAGCAGGACGGCTATCCGGCAGGCTCCGTCCGCGCACAGCTTTCCGTGCAGGCAATGCAGGCACGCATTGCGGAGATCTATTCCAAGGAACGCACGCCGTTCCTGTATACGGCGACCGACGGCTATATTGAGCATGTGACGCTCGACCAGATGTATGAGGCGGTTTCCGCAGGAGATGCCCGCTGTGAGGAGGTCGTGCGCGAGATCATGCAGGACTGGAGCGTGCTGCTGCACAATCTGGTCTGCTCCTTCCAGTCAAGGCGCGTGGTGCTGCATCACTTCGGGCTGAGCGAACGCGGATTCGTGCAGTTCAAGAATTACGTCCGCGAATTCGTCGGGGATGACATTGCCGAACGCATCACCCTCAGCCAGGTCGAGGACAAGACCGATTTCCTTGCCGGCTGCGCCCTCGTGCTGCTCAAGAATTTCTACCTCAGCGGCGGGGCATCCTTCACTGAATAACACAAAAGCTCCGGGGAAACCCGGAGCGTTTGTGTGCTTTTCAAAATAGCCTGTTCTGGGGAGGGCGTACTGTGGATCCGCCCCTCCCCCTGCCCCCTCCCCGCA
>CACZPI010000067.1 GCA_902783005.1 uncultured Ruminococcus sp.
CGCCCCTCCCCCTGCCCCCTCCCCGCACGCGGGGAGGGGGTTTTTAGGTGTGGGGGCTTCGCCCCCACACCCCCTGAAAAAGTGTCAAAGACACTTTTTCGACAGTCTGATACCCCCGAAGCGCTGCTTCGGGGGATTTCTTGACATATGAATGAAACTATGCTATACTGAATACAGAGTGTCCGCAAAACGGCGGCGGTTCCTCCCCCATCCGGGAGGTGATTACAATGATGACTGTTTCAGATTTCTTATGGTTTGGGACTTTAATTGTCAGCGTAATCGCTCTTGTTTACGAAATCACCAAAGATCTCTACAAGAGAAAGTAACTGCGAACATAAAAACGCAGAAGCACCGCCTCTAGCTTTCCACGGCTGACGGTGCTTCTGTATCTAATCCAAGGGGAGTGAACCGCAGCGCGGGCACTCTCTTCTTTTTTAGTATAGCATGTTTTTTTCAGATTGTCAAGTCGGAAATGTCAGTGTGACCTCCGTGCCTTCTCCCGGGGCGCTGCGCAGGGAAACGCTGCCGCCATGGACTGCCATGCCGTGCTTGACGATCGACAGACCAAGTCCCGTGCCGCCAACCTCCTTGGAATGGCTCTTGTTCACGCGGTAAAACCGTTCAAAGACCCGCTCCCGGTCTGCCGCCGGAATGCCGATGCCGTTATCCGTCACGCGCACCACCGCACCGCCTTCCTCACGGTTCACCGTGATCCGCACGAATCCGCCCGGCCGATTGTACTTGATCGCGTTGTCGCATACATTATAAATCACTTCGCCCAGCAGATTCGGCGCCGCATGGATCCGCACCTGCTCGCCTGTACAGGTCAGCGCAATTCCGGCCTGCGCCGCATTCAGCGAAAGCCGGTCGGCTACATCCTCGCAGACCGTCAGCAATGATACCTCCTTGCGTTCCTCACGCTGTGCATCGGCATCCTCAAGGCGGGAGAGCTTGAGAATATCGGCCACCAATGCGATCAGCCGCTGTGCCTCCTGGTAAATATTGTCCGCAAAATGGGGAATATCCTTCTCCTGCACCATCCCGTCCCGGATGATCTCCGCAAAGCCGGAGATCGAGGTGAGCGGTGTTTTCAGCTCATGGGAGACATTCGCCGTGAATTCCCGGCGCATCGTGTCCTGCTTCCTGTGCTCGGCCTTCAGCTCCTCCATCTGCCGGTGGATCTGCTGATTCTGCCGGATCAGACGGTGAATAAACGGCTTCATTTCGTCGTAAATGTCACGGTCATCCGGATTTTCCACATCCATCGCATTGATCGGCTTCATAATGCGCTTCGACGTTCTCGATGCCAGCCACACGGACAGCGCCACCATAATGACCAGGATCGCCGTCATCGGCCGCACCAGATGCAGCGCCAGCACCCAGACGGAATCCTTCACCATCGAAACACGCAGGACATTCCCGTTTTCCAGCCTTCGCGCAAAATAGACCGTTTTCCGCGTCAGCGTCTCGGAAATGCGCTCGCTGCTCCCTTCGCCGGAAAGCAATGCCTGATGTACCTCCTCACGCGAGGCATGATTCTCCATCCTGGCAGCATCCTGCTCACTGTCATACAGCACCCGCCCGTCCGGGGCGATCAGCGTGATGCGATCCACACCCCTCGCTGCCTGCATCACCGAATCCTCCGGGCCGCCGCGATCCATTGCCACGGCAAGATACGCTGCCCGTCCGCGCAGCTCCTCTGCATCGCGCTGCGCTGCATAGCCGTTTACGGCAACCATGACCAGTCCGATCGTCAGTGCGAACACGAGCATGCATGCGGCAAAGATCCGCTTCGTCAGTTCAGTTCTCATCCGGATCCTCCAGCTTGTAGCCGATGCCGCGCACGGTGCGGATGTATTTCTCCGCTTCTCCGAGCTTCTGCCGCAGCGTCCGGATATGGACATCGACGGTGCGGTTCTCGCCGTCAAAGGCATATCCCCAGACCTGATCCAGGAATTGCTCCCGGGTCAGCACCCGGTCACGATTGCGCAGCAGCAGCACCAGCATTTCAAATTCCTTATAGGTCAGCGCGACCTCTTCCCCGGCGACCGTCACAGTATGCCGCTGCGGGCTGACGCTCAGCGAACCGATGCGCAGCTCCCCGTCCCCGGCAGGCTCCCGCTTCGTGCGCCGCAGCAGCGCCCGGACACGCGCGATCAGCTCCATCATGCCAAACGGCTTCGGAAGATAGTCGTCCGCACCGGAATCCAGCCCCACGACCTTATCAAATTCGCTTCCCTTCGCGGTAATCATCATGACCGGGATCTCCGCCGTCTCTGCATCCTGCCGCAGATGCCGCAGGATCGACAGCCCGTCCTCCTCCGGCAGCATGATGTCGAGCAAAATCAGCTCCGGAAGCCGCTGCGCCATTGCGCTGCGGAATTCCGCGGGGGTCTCAAAGCCCTGCGCTTCCATGCCCGAGCTGCACAGCGTATACACCACCAGCTCCCGGATGCTGTTGTCATCCTCTACTACATAGATCATTCCGTTTTCCCCTCCCTGTCACATTCGCGCCGGACCTCCGGCTCACGGGATCCACCATTCGGGCGTGATCTCTCCGAGTCTGACCGTTCGCCCGGTCGTATGATCCATCATAATCTCAATATCTCCGTATCTGCCCGGCATGAGCTGCACCATCAGCTCCCGGCATGCCCCGCAAGGCGCCCCGGGCTGCCTCATACATGGTATTCCAGATCTGATCCATTGGATGCTTCCCTCCGTTCCGATTTCAAAAAAGAGGAGAGCTGCCGCCCTCCTCCGTCCTTCGTGTTTACGCGATGCCAAAAAGCTGCATCGCGTTTTCTCTTGCTGCGTCAATGAGCGTCTGTGCATCTGTCCCGCGGATCTGCGCCGCCCGCTCTGCGGTAATGGCGATCATCCGGCTGTCACAGCGATTCTTGCGCTTGTACGGATGCGGCGGCAGATACGGTGCATCCGTCTCGAAGACCAGTCTTTCCAGCGGCATTGCCTCCACGGCGCCGATGACCTTTCTGGCATTCTCAAATGTCAGTGAACCGCCGATGCCCAGATACAGCCCCAGATCCGTCAGCTCCCTTGCGACCTCCTTCGAGCCCGAAAAGCAATGCGCCACACCGCGCAGCCCCCGGTGCTCCCGCAGAATTTCCAGCGCGCGTCCCGTCGCCTCGCGGATGTGCAGGATCACGGGCTTATCCAGCTCCATGGCCATCCGGAGCTGTGTGCGGAATACCGTCTCCTGCAAGCCGGCATCATACTCCTCCAGATGGAAGTCAAGCCCTGCCTCACCGATCGCCGGCACCTCCGGGCGGGAGACCAGCGCATAAAGCTGCGCCTCCCAGTCTGCCGGCAGCCCCTCCACATACAGCGGATGGATCCCCGCGGAAGGGTAGACCGTTTCGTACTGTGCGGCAAGTGCGATATTCTGCGCACTGTCCTCCAGCGTGACCCCCGCAAGCATGACATGGGTCACGCCGCCCTCCGGCAATGCCTTTTCCAGGAGCCATTTCCGGTCGGAGTCGAATTTCGCATGGACATAGTGGGCATGGGTGTCAAAGATCCCGGTGTACACCTTATTCCTCCGGTGCAGCGGTCGCGGACGTCTCCTCTGCCTGCGATGCCTCACCGAATACCTCGGAAATGGTATCGCGGAAATCGGTATCGAGCAGGAATACATCGGCATCCTCGCCGCGGGAGCCGACTGCAAAGCGGCACTGGGCGATATTGCTGCCGTAGGTGTACATGTACTTGAGTGCGGACTTCTTGTCACTGTAATCCATTGCCGTGATGTCGGTCTGGATCATATTGACAAGCGTCTTGAAGCTGGTGTCCATCGACTGGACGATGCGCTCGGAATCCGACTGGTTGATCATTTCACACATCATATCGGCCGTAATGGCGCTGCGGTCGATCTCACCGTGGGAGAAGAACGGATAGGTCACCAGCTTCTCCATCTGTCCGGGTCCGAGGTACTGCGGCTCGCCGCTGTCGGTAAAGCCCTTGGTGCCGGTCGGTACGGTGAAATAGACACCGGTGTAGATGTTGCAGATCTTCTGGAATGCCGCAGAATCGAGGATGATATAGCGGTCGGTCGCAATGCCGGCCTCGGTCTCGATCGCCTTTTCGGCTGCCTGAATGCCGCCGGTGCGGTAATAGCCCTCAAGTGTATTGGTCTTGCCGTCAACGGCTGCCAGCATATTCGCCGGGAAGGACAGAAGTACGATCTTCTTCTCCTCCGGCAGCACACGCGCCAGCAGGAATGTGGTCGGCATGGGATCCGCTTCCTCATCGAGAACGAACAGGAGCGTCATATTGTCCGCAGCCGTGGGCTTGGTCACGCTCTTTTTCATCTCCACGACATTTACGTCATTCAGTCCGATCTTGCCGAACAGGAACATGGCTATGCCGCCCAGCACCAGAATGCCCAGCAGCAGCGCGATCAGGAACGGAATCGCGACATGTCCCTTCTTCTTCCTCTTCGTCATTGTTTAAACCTCCTTGCGTGTCCGGTTTTTGCCGGATGTGTACAAGACCCTGCCGGGTCTTTTGCGGAAAATTATGTGATTTTGAAAGATTTGTAACACTACTTGCTTTTTTATGAAAGAAGTGCTATAATAGAAAGTGTGTGGGCGGTATCACAGACCCATCTGCTCCGACGGCCATTCCGGCGGCGCGGCCGGGATCCCGGAGTCTGTCTCCGGATGCAGCCGGCACCAGGCAAGACCCTTCGATCTTGCGTAGCGCAGCGTCTGTGCGGAACCGGATCTTCCGTCCCGACAGACTGCAATGACCGCTGCACTGTGATCTACCATGAAGCGGTTGCGCGTCAGGAAAACACCCGCCTGCCGCCATGTGCCGGGCAGCGTGACATGCAGATCCACCCCCTGCTCAAGCGTCCACAGATGTGACATGCAATAGCCGTGATTCTCATAGAATGTACGGTAATCGCTGCAAGGCGTCACACCGACGACCCGCAGCGCCGGATTGGTGCGGCGGCGCGAAAAGACATACAATGCCGCTTCGTAATCGATCCCGTCGGCCATGCCTGTATAAAAGCAGGTCAGTCCCGCGTCGATCGCAAGGTCGATCCGGTAATACAGCGCCCGCAGCAGCGCCGCAAGCATTTCACCCTGCGGCAGCTTTTCAGGTCTGTGGCCTGTGAAGCACAGGGCATTCTCCCGGGGGATTTTCCGCAGCAGAGCTTCGGGATCTGTATGCATTGCGCTCCCCTCCATTCCATGAAAATCGGCTTCATAAGCATTTTCATTATAGCATACATCCTTGTAAACTACAAGTGCAAAGCGGTAATTTTTCTGAATTATTACAGTTCTGTTCCCGTTTCGCAACCTTTTTGATATTTTTCGTGCAGGAAAGCACGCATCAGAAGTCAGCAAAAGAAAGAAGGAACCAACATGCAGTACCGACAGCGTGCATGGGCAGAGATCTCGCTTGATGCGCTCGCCCATAATGTGGAGATCATCCGCGCACAGCTTTCGCCGCAAACCGAATACTGCGCCGTGGTCAAGGCCGATGCCTACGGTCACGGTGAGGAATATGTCTGCCGCCGCCTCTATCAGGAGGGTGTGCGGTTCTATGCCGTCTCGAGCTTTGAGGAGGCGGTGCGGGTACGGAAATGGTGCCCGGAGGGTGAGATCCTGATCCTCGGCTATACATCGCCGGAATGTGCCCCGATGCTTGCGGAATACAGCATTTTGCAGGCAGTCGTTTCGGGCGAATATGCCCGGGCGCTTGCTGCCTTTGCACAGCCCGGATGTCCGGTGCGCTGCCATATCGCGCTCGATACCGGCATGGGACGCATCGGCGTGCAGACCGTTGAGGAGGCTGCCTGTCTCTGGGAGCTGGAAAATATTCTCGCACTTCCCGGATTGCAGGTGGAGGGTCTGTTCACCCATTTCGC
>CACZPI010000068.1 GCA_902783005.1 uncultured Ruminococcus sp.
GGGGAACGCCGCCGGTTTCGCTTGCCGCAACGCTCCTCGCAAGCTCGTTCGCTTATGCGCCAAGGGCGGCTTTTCCCCCCATACCCCCCTGGTTTATCCCCCGGGGGTTTTGATTTGATCAGGGTTTCATACCTGTTTTTAGAGCTTCTTCAAAGCCTCTGCAAGAACCGCATTCACCGTTGCCGGGTTTGCCTTGCCCTTGAGCTGCTTCATGGTCTGGCCGACAAAGAAGCCTGTGATCTTCGTCTGACCGCTTCTGTACTGCTCCACAGCCTTCGGATTCGCTGCAATCACAGCCGCAACGGTCTCCTCGATCAGCGACTTGTCATCGACCTGCTCGAGATCATGCTCCTTGATGTACTGCTCGACATCGAATGCACCCTCGGCAAAGAACATGGCCTCGAATACCTGCTTGCCGATCTGGCGGTTGATGCGGCCTGCCTTCACGATCTCGATGAACTTGGCAAACTGCGCCGGATCCAGTGTGATCTTCTCCGGCTGCACGCCGCGCTCATTCATGAAGTACATGATCTGCGTCATCATCCAGTAGCGCACCTCGGCAGGATCATTCACCGCCGCATTCGTCTCCTCAAAGAGCTTTGCCAGGTACTTCGACCCTGCAATGATCTGCGCATCCTCACGCGCAAGCCCCAGCTCTGCCACATAGCGGTCTGCCTTTGCATCCGCAAATTCCGGGCAGATCTCGATATAATGCGCAATTTCCTCGTCGGTAATCGACACCGGCGGAATATCCGGCTCCGGGAAGTACCGGTAATCCTGTGCATTCTCCTTGGAACGCATCGCAAAGGTCTTTTCCTTGTTCTCGTCCCACCGTCTGGTCTCCTGCACCACGCGCTCACCGGCTTCGATCAGCGCAATCTGGCGCTTGGATTCGTAGGCGATCGCACGCTCGATGGCCTTGAGGGAGTTGATGTTCTTCATCTCGGTTCGTGTGCCGAATTCCGCCGCACCCTTCGGGCGGACAGACAGGTTGACGTCGGCACGCATGGAGCCCTCCTCCATCTTGCAGTCGGAAATGCCGAGGTATTCAAAGGTGGATTTGAGCTTGTTCAGGTACGCGATGACCTCCTCTGTCTCGCGGAAATCCGGCTCGGATACAATCTCGATCAGCGGCACGCCGCAGCGGTTGTAGTCCGGGTAGGTCGTGTCACCGAAGAGCGAATGCACGAGCTTGCCGGCATCCTCCTCCATATGGATCTCATGGATGCGGATGGTCACATCACGGCCGGACTTGGTTTTCAGATCCACATGCCCGTCATGCGCGAAGGGCAGATAGAGCTGGCTGATCTGGTAGGCCTTGGGCAGGTCGGGGTAGAAGTAATTCTTCCGGTCAAATTTGTTGTACCGGTTGATGCCGCAGTTCAGGGCGAGGCCTGCGCGGACGGCATATTCCACGACCTGGCGGTTGAGCACCGGAAGGGTTCCGGGCATACCGGTGCAGACCGGGCAGCAGTGGGTATTCGGCGCACCTCCGAATTCGGTGGTGCAGGCACAGAAGATCTTGGTCTTGGTGGCAAGCTCGACATGCACCTCAAGACCCATGACAATTTCCCATTCCATCTCACTTCACCTCCGCAAACTGCTTGTGATAATCGGTCATCTGCTGGAACGCATAGCCGGCATTCAGAACGGTTCTGTCACCGAGCGCCTTGCCGATGAGCTGAACGCCGACGGGCATGCCGGACTTGTCGAAGCCGCACGGCACGGAAATGCCGGGCAGGCCTGCGATATTGACAGAAACGGTGAAAATATCGGAGAGATACATCGCCATCGGATCTGCCAGGCTCTTGCCGAGCTCCGGCGCGGTGGTCGGGGCAACGGGGCAGAGAATGAGGTCATAGCCGGCGAAGATCTCGTCGAACTTCTGCTTGATGACGGCCTTGACGCGCAGTGCCTTGCGGTAGTAGGCATCATAATAGCCGGAGGACAGCACGAAGGTACCGAGCAGAATGCGCTTCTTGACCTCGGTGCCGAAGCCCTCGCTTCTGGTGGCATTGTACATATCGACCAGGCCGCTGTAATCGTCCTTGGAGGCGCGGAAGCCGTACTTCACGCCGTCAAAGCGCGAGAGATTGGAGCTGGCTTCGGCAGCGGCAATGATGTAATAGGCCGGGATAACGTAATCGAGGAAGGGCATGGAAATTTCCTCGACGATCGCGCCTGCTTCCGCGAGCTTGTCAGCAGCGGCGCGGGTTTTTGCGGCAACCTCGGGATCAAGGCCTGCGGTGGCGTAGCACTCCTTCGGAATGCCGATTTTCAGGACTTTCACATCGCCGGTGAGTGCGGAGAGGTAGCCCTCGTTTCCGGTGTCCAGGCTGGTGCCGTCCATCCTGTCCTTGCCGGCAATGATGTCCATGACGGCGGCGCAGTCGGCGGCATCGCGGGCAACGGGGCCGATCTGGTCAAGGCTGGATGCATAGGCGATCAGGCCGAAGCGCGAAACGGTGCCGTAGGTCGGCTTGAATCCGGTGACGCCGCAGTAGGAAGCGGGCTGACGGATGGAGCCGCCGGTATCGGAGCCGAGGGAAATGAGGGCGGACTTTGCGGCAACGGAAGCAGCCGCACCGCCGGAGGAGCCGCCGGGCACCTTGTTCAGATCCCACGGATTGCGGGTCGCGCCGTAATAGGACGTTTCGGAGGTGGAGCCCATGGCGAATTCATCCATATTGAGCTTGCCGACGGTCACGGCACCGGCAGCGCCGAGCTTTTCCATGACGGTGGCGTTGTAGACGGGGGTGAATTCCCCTAAGATATGGGAAGCGGCGGTGGTCTTCACGCCCTTGGTGCAGATGTTGTCCTTGATGGAGAACGGCACACCGGCGAGGGGAGAGGTCAGCGAGCCGGCTTCGATCTGCTTCTGGACTTCGGCAGCCTGTGCAAGCGCCTGCTCATCGCAGACGGTGATGTAGGCATTGGTCTTGTCGGCCTTGGCGGCAGCAATTGCCTGCTCTGCGGCCTGGACAGCAGTCAGTCTGCCGTCCTTGATCGCTGCGCCGCATTCGAGCGCAGTCATCTGAAAAATATCCATGCATACCCTCCTTATTCGACGGTCTTGGGCACGACGAAGGTTTCCTCGGTATGCTCGGGAGCATTTTTCAGGATCTCCTCGCGGGCATAGGACGGCTCAACGGTATCCTCGCGCATGACATTGGTGATGTTGAAAATGTGGGACAGCGGCTCGACGTCATCGGTATTCAGCTCACCCAGCTTATCCATATAGCTGACGATCTCGCTCATCTGCCGCTGCATTTCGGCAGTCTCCTCCGGGTTCAGCCGCAGGCGGCTGAGCTGTGCAACGTAGGAGACCAGTTCTTCTGTGATCTGCATAGTTACCTCCTTGTTTGAAATTGGCTTTCGGGAATCCGGCGGCGGGCAAAAAACAAAAAAGCCGTTTTCGCCCGAATCGAAAACAGATTCAAGGACGAAAACGGCATTTATGATCTGGTAAATGCGGTTCCGCGGTACCACCCTGATTGGCTTATGCAAATCTGCAAAAGCCCGCTCTTTCGGGGAGACTGACGCGCTCCATGCGGGCGGGTCTACTGCCGGGATGCATCCGGGTTCTTCCGCCGGCTCCGGGGTGTTGCGTGCTCTGCGATCCTCTGCGGCGCTTCCAGCCCCCGCCGCTCTCTGTGAGAGGATCCCTTGCAAAGACGTTCCCCATCGTTGCTGTACTGTTTTATTGTAGCACAACTCCCGAAAAAAGTCAAGAACTATTTGTGGTGCGTGCCCGCACAGGGCAGACGCGCTCACAGGCGGGTTGTAATCGGGAATACCCTGCCCGCGCTCCGGTGCGGTGTACCGCAATGCGCCTTCGCCTGCGGCGAGCGGCGCAAAGCTATCGGAAAATAATATCCGGCTTGTTTCCACTGAAACCGGAGGCGAGCCAAGCGAAAAGTTTTTGGTCGA
>CACZPI010000069.1 GCA_902783005.1 uncultured Ruminococcus sp.
CAGAAGAGGTATGCTGAAGATGATCGGCCGCAGAAGAAATCTGCTGGCTTACCTGAAGAAGAAGGACATCAACAGATACCGTGCGATCATCGCTAAGCTGGGCATCCGTAAGTAAATTGCAGACAGAAGGCAGCGGGGTGACCCGTCTGCCTTTCTGTGCATATTTGCTGCTGTCAGACAGGTTTCTTAGCATCTGACCGTACCTCGCAAATGCGTTTTCAAAAGCATGAGAATGCTGCGTCCGGCGCCGGCACAAGGATCCGGATTCCTGCGGGGCAGGGTTTTTTGCTAAAATGCTGTCTGGCACAGGTTAAATTCAAAAAATGAGGTAACGCTATGTTTGAAAAGTACAGAGTATTTGAAACAACATATGCAGGCAGAAAGCTGGTCGTAGAGACCGGCAAGACCTGCGAACTGTCCAACGGTTCCTGCTGGGTTCGCTATGGCGATACAACCGTCATGGCCAATGTCACCGCAAGTGCAAAGCCGCGTGACGGCATCGACTTCTTCCCGCTGTCCGTGGACTATGAGGAGAGAATGTATTCCGTCGGCAGAATCCCCGGCTCCTTTACCAAGCGCGAGGGCAAGCCTTCCGAAAAGGCAATTCTGACCTCCAGAATGGTTGACCGCCCGATTCGTCCGCTGTTCCCGAAGGATATGCGTAACGACGTTTCCGTTGTCATGACCGTTCTGTCTGTGGATCCGGACTGCTCTCCGGAGATCACCGGTATGATCGCAACCTCCATTGCAATCTCGATTTCTGATATTCCGTGGAACGGCCCGATCGCCGGTATCAGCGTTGGTCTGGTTGACGGTGAGATCGTTCTGAATCCGACTCTTGAGCAGCGTCAGAAGAATGACCTGAATCTGACCGTTGCCGGCAGTGCCGAGAAGATCGTTATGATCGAAGCAGGTGCCAATGAGGTAGATGAGAAAACCATGCTCAATGCCATCCTGACCGGTCACGAAGAGATCAAGAAGATGGTTGCATTCATTGCAGACATTCAGAAGCAGATCGGTAAGGAGAAGTTCCAGTTCGAGTCTCAGGAGATCCCGCACGAAATGTTTGACGAGGTCGAGGCTTTGGTAGGCGAAAAGGTCAAGATCGCACTGGATACCAATGATAAGAACGTTCGTGATGCACGTATGAAGCCCATCACTGACGAGGTTCATGAGACACTGGACGAGAAGTACGGTGAGACCGGCCCCGCAAAGCTGGATGAGTGCCTGTACAAGCTCCAGAAGAAGATTGTCCGTAACTGGCTCTACAACGGCAAGCGTGTAGACGGCCGCGGCATTGATGAGATCCGTCCGCTGGCTGCTGAGGTTGGGCTGGTACCGAGAGTACACGGTTCCGGTCTGTTTACCAGAGGCCAGACACAGGTCCTGACCATTGCTACCCTGGGCCCTGTCGGCGATGCACAGAAGCTGGATGGTCTTGATGAAGAGACCACCAAGCGTTATATGCACCAGTACAACTTCCCGTCCTATTCTGTAGGCGAGACTAAGCCCTCCAGAGGCCCCGGACGTCGTGAGATCGGTCATGGCGCACTTGCTGAAAAGGCTCTCGTTCCGGTTCTGCCGAGCGTAGAGGAATTCCCGTATGCGATCCGTATGGTATCTGAGGTTCTGTCTTCTAATGGTTCTACCTCTCAGGGCTCTATCTGCGGTTCTACGCTGGCTCTGATGGATGCCGGTGTGCCGATCAAGGCTCCGGTTGCAGGTATTTCCTGCGGTCTGATTACGCTTCCGGATTCCGACGACTTCATGACCATGGTTGATATTCAGGGTCTTGAGGACTTCTTCGGCGATATGGACTTTAAGGTTGGCGGTACGCACAAGGGTATCACTGCAATTCAGGTCGATATCAAGGTTGACGGTCTGACTCCGGCAATCATTGAGCAGGCATTTGAGAAGACCCGCAAGGCAAGACTCTATATTCTCGATGAGATCATACTCAAGGCAATCCCGGCTCCTCGTGAGGAGGTAGGCGAGTATGCACCCAAGATGCTCCAGACCAAGGTTCCGGTGGACAAGATCCGCGATGTCATTGGCTCCGGCGGCAAGGTGATCCAGAAGATCTGCGCCGAGTGTGATGTTAAGATTGACATTAACGAGGAAGGCAATGTCTTCGTCAGCGGCGTCTCCATGGAGAACACCAGAAAGGCAATCCAGATCGTCGAGACGATTGCCAATGATCCGGAGATCGGTGCCATTTACAAGGGCAAGGTTGTCCGCCTTATGAACTTCGGCGCATTTGTTGAGATTGCTCCGGGCAAGGATGGTCTGGTTCACATTTCTCAGCTGGACAATCACCGCGTTGAGCGCGTGGAGGATGTTGTTGAGATCGGTGACGAGATCGTTGTCAAGGTCATTGAGATCGACAAGCAGGGAAGAATCAACCTCTCCCGCAAGGAAGCATTGGCTGATATTGCTGCTAAGAAGAAGAGTCAGCAGGACTGATTCTAACAGAATATGTAAAATTGCTCCCGGAATGATCCGGGAGCAATTTTTGATTTGTGCAAATAAACTTGCCTCTCGCATATGGCATGCGGGAGGCAAGAATCATTTTGTAAGGATCAAACGCTGATTTCCGCCGTATCATCGGATACACCATTTGCATCCAGAACCGGCTTGACGCAGTTGGCAATAAATTCCTCGACCTGCTGCGGGCATCTGCCGATGAAATTCTCGGGAGCCATAATGGCGTCCATCTCTTCCTTCGTGATCTGGAACATCGGATCAGCAAGAATCAGATCGCACAGATTGTTGTCAAGGCCTTCCTGCTTGACGCGCTTGCCTGCAATCATGGACAGCTGGCGGATGCGCTCGTGCAGCTCCTGACGGTCTCCGCCCTTCTCCACGGCATCCATCATGATATTCTCCGTTGCCATGAAGGGCAGCTCTGCCATGACACGTTTGCGGATGATCTTGTCATAAACGACAAAGCCGTTCTCCGGATCGGTTACATTCAGCATGATATTCAGGATGGCATCTACGCCCAGGAAGGCTTCTGCAACAGCAATTCGCTTGTTTGCAGAATCATCCAGTGTACGCTCAAACCACTGTGTTCCTGCGGTAAATGCGGGATTGAGCACATCACACATCACATAGCGTGCCAGGGAAGTGATTCGCTCGTCACGCATCGGATTGCGCTTGTAGGCCATTGCAGAGGAACCGATCTGGCTCTTTTCAAACGGCTCTTCCATTTCCTTGAAGCTCTGCATCAGACGGATGTCATTCGAGAACTTGCTGGCAGACTGTGCAATCCCGGCCAGTACAGAGCATACCTGATAATCTACCTTCCGGGAATAGGTCTGACCGGATACCGGAACTACTGCATCAAAGCCCATTTCTGCCGCGATCTTAGATTCCAGTGCCTTGATCTTGTCTGTATCGCCGTGAAACAGCTCCATGAAGGAAGCCTGTGTGCCTGTAGTGCCCTTGGAGCCAAGGAGCTTGAGAGACTGGATCCGGAAATCGAGATCCTCCAGATCCATCAGAAGCTCGTTGCACCAGAGCGTTGCACGCTTGCCGATGGTGGTCAGCTGTGCAGGCTGCAGGTGGGTATAAGCCAGGCAGGGAAGCGCCTTGTACTTGTCGGCAAATGCTGCAAGCTGGGAGATGACCTTGATCAGCTTGCGCTTGACTACCTGCAGCGCATCGCGCATGATGATGACATCGGTATTATCACCGACATAGCAGGAGGTAGCGCCAAGGTGAATGATACCGGCTGCATTCGGGCAGGCATCGCCGTAGGTGTGAACATGTGCCATTACATCATGACGGAACTGCTTTTCATAGGCTGCCGCCTTCTCATAATCGATATTGTCGATATTGGCCTCCAGTTCCTCAACCTGTGCCTGCGTTACATTGAGGCCAAGCTCCATTTCTGCGCGTGCCAGTGCAACCCAGAGGCGGCGCCAGGTGCTGAACTTCTTATCTGCCGAAAAGAGATACTGCATCTCCTTGCTTGCGTATCGGGTGCAGAATGGGCTTTCATAGCTTTGTGTAGACATATTGGTTCCTCCAGATTTTTAGATTTGCTGCGGCTTCCAGAGCAGAATCGGGTACAGATCATCATAAGGCTGTACCACATCCGGATGAAAGTCCGCATACTCGAAGATGTAGTCTGCAAGCTCTTCTTTCAGAAATTGCAGAAGCGTACCGATCGGCTGCTGCATCATGGCATCGCAGATGGGTGCAATTGTAATTGCCTGTCTTCCTGCAACATCCATAATCCGAAACGGCCAGATCCGGCAGTCAAACGGTTTTTCCGTTCCCAGCATACAGCCCTTTGCAGGATCCAGCAGGGGACAGGTGAACAGGTCATTCTCATCCAGCTCACGCACACGGAACAGATAAGACTCCCGCCCCTTGGATATGAATTCCACGCCGGGGATCAGCGCCTCGGCCTTTTGGCGGATCTCCTGATCCAAAACCGGCGTCTCCCATACATCATATCGGTCAAAAATGCAGCATAACCGACATTTCGCACAGGTTTCCCGGCTTAGCAGCTTTGTCAGCAAGCAAATTCACCTCCGAATGAAAGATTACCATTCTATTGTACCATATTTCCTGTGGAATTGCAAGAGGTAACCGGAAATCAGTCAACAAAAAGATGAAAAACGCATAAGATGCAGTACACATGATCTCATGTGAATCCAGAAAGGAGCATCCACCGTAAGGCGGATGATGATAATAGATGGAACTTCATGCGTATGAACAGCTGGCGGATTCCGTTGACCGTTCCTTGCAGGAGACGCAGGAATCTGCCCCCAAAAGTGTGTTCCCGGCTGTGACACCTCCGGGAATGGCGTATGTTCCCTACCAGCAGTGGGGAGAGGTATATGAACCGGAAAACGGCTTGAAGCGCGGGACGGTCTTTCCGGAGCTGGATCTGCCGTTTCAGGGAGGAGGGTGTGATAAATGAACAGACGCGATGCGCTGCTCAGAGCTGTCCAGAAGTACGATTTTGCCCTGTATGATCTGATGCTGTATCTGGACACGCACCCAAACTGCCGAGAGGCATTGATGCTGTACCGTAAATACCGTAAAGAGAGGGCAAATGCAGTAGAAGAGTACACCAGAAAATACGGTCCAATCGAAGCGCTGCAGAGCAAGGCAGAACACAAATGGGATTGGGGACAGGGTCCCTATCCTTGGGAAAGGGAGGCGAACTGAGATGTGGGTCTATGAAAAGAAACTGCAATATCCGGTCAACATCAAGAAACCGGATCCCAGAATGGCGCAGATCATCTGTGCGCAGATCGGTGGCCCTGACGGTGAGCTGACTGCGGCAATGCGGTACCTGAACCAGCGATATGCCATGCCGACCGATAAGATCAAGGGACTGCTGACGGATATTGGTACGGAAGAGCTGGCTCATCTGGAGATGGTTTCTGCAATTGTATTCCAGCTGACGCGGGATCTTTCGGAGGAGGATCTCAAGAAATACGGCTTTGACAAGTATTTCGTGGATCATACAACCGGCATTTACCCTGCTTCGGCATCCGGCGTTCCGTTTACTGCGGCCTATTTCCAGTCCAAGGGCGATGCATTTGCGGATCTGACAGAAGATCTGGCTGCTGAACAGAAGGCGAGGGCAACGTATGACAATATCCTTCGCCTTGCAGATGACCCCGATGTCATTGATCCAATCCGGTATCTTCGTCAGCGTGAGGTCGTGCATTTCCAGCGATTCGGTGAAGCCATGCGTATGGTGCAGGACAAGATGAATGCCAAAAACTTCTATGCCTGCAACCCGTCCTTTGACAAGAACTGTATGAAACGGAAATAAGAACATTCATTTTCCGAAACAAAGCAACCGGCTCCCAGAACAGGAGCCGGTTGCTTGAATCATATCAGGATTAAAGGAGAGAACGGTACAGCGCTGCGATCTCTTCTACGGATGTATCACGCGGATTGCCCGGACGGCAGGCATCTGCATAGGCAGATTCGGAAAGGAACTGAATATCCTCCTCCTTGACAATCTCCTTGAGATCCTGCGGGATACCAACGTCAATCGAGAGCTGACGGACAGCATCCACAGCAGCCTTCCGGTATTCTTCCTGGGTCATGGATTCTGTGCCCTCCACGCCCATTGCCGCGGCAATATACTTGTATTTGTCGCCGGTGGTCTCTGCATTGTACTCCATAACCGTCGGTAGAATAATGGCATTTGCCACACCATGCGGCGTATCATAGAGAGCACCGAGCGGGTGAGCCATGGAATGCACGATGCCAAGTCCGACATTGGAAAAGCCCATACCGGCAATATACTGACCAAGTGCCATGCCCTCTCTGCCTTCCGGTTCATTTCTGACAGCGCTGCGCAGGGAACGTGCAATGATCTCAATGGCCTTGAGATGGAACATATCTGTCATTTCCCATGCAGCCTTTGTCGTGAAGCCTTCGATAGCATGTGTCAGTGCGTCCATACCGGTAGCAGCCGTCAGGCTCTTAGGCATGGTACTCATCATATCCGGATCAACAAAGGCAACAACCGGAATATCATGGACATCCACACAAACCATTTTACGGTCAGCATTTTCATCGGTAATGACATAGTTGATCGTGACCTCCGCAGCTGTTCCGGCAGTCGTCGGAACCGCAAGAATCGGAACGCTCGGATTCTTGGTCGGTGCAACACCTTCAAGACTGCGCACATCGGCAAATTCCGGATTGTTAATGATGATACCGATGGCTTTTGCGGTATCCATCGAGGAACCACCGCCGACCGCAATGATATAATCTGCGCCGGAAGCCTTGTAGGCCGCAACACCGCTCTGTACATTGTCAATGGTCGGATTCGGCTTGATCTTGGAGTAAATTTCGTAGGGAAGATCGCTCTTTTCAAGCAAAGCGGTTACCTTGGAGGTAACGCCGAACTTGATCAGATCAGGATCGGAGCAGAGGAATGCCTTCTTGAAGCCCCGGCTCTGAACTTCATTCACGATTTCGGCAACTGCTCCGGAACCGTGATAGGATGTTTCATTCAATACAATTCTCTGTGCCATGATACTCGTCCTCCGTTGTACTGGAATTTGATCCCGTCAGAAAAGGCGGGAACTATTACTATTATACCATTTTGCTTCTGAATTGTCAATAGTAATTTAGCAACTTTTCACAATAATCATTATTTCATGTCCATTTTGTTTGGAGGAATACAGTACTGATAGTTTGAATGAAATTGGGGGCGTAAAACATACTCCCGCAGTCACATAAAATGCCAAGTGACAGCGGGAGTATGTAAATGTAAAAGGAAAAAAAATAAAAATGCGGATAAAAGGACTTGAACCTTCACCGGGTTGCCCCGACTAGCACCTGAAGCTAGCGCGTCTGCCAATTCCGCCATATCCGC
>CACZPI010000070.1 GCA_902783005.1 uncultured Ruminococcus sp.
CTTGCCCATCTGGTTGAATGCCTTGATGGCAACCGGAGAGGTAATATCATTGCCAAGCACGAGATCCAGATTCACCAGCACGAGCTGCCCAGCCTCGACCTTGTCGAGACCGGCGTGTGCGGCGAGGATCTTCTGTGTCATGGTCATACCCATGTACTTCAGTCCTTTCGTGTGTTAAAAATCATATCAGATGACATTCCAAAATATCGTATGCAATCGGTTTCCTGCGCAGTAATCCCAGCGCGAACAGGAACAAGCCGATGAGTCCGGGAAGCGAAATTGCGAATAAGCAATATCCCATTCCATCCGGCGTACCCATCGGCATCGCCCCTTGCAATAGATGATATTAGTCAATATAATTGATGATCGCACCCTTATCCGCAGAGGAAACCATCTTTGCATAGCGTTTGAGATAACCGGTCACATCGGTCTTGACCTTGATCTCAGTGGTCTCCTTGCGCTTTGCGATCTCCTCGTCGGAAACCTTGAGCTCAATCTTATATTCCGGAATGTTGATGGAGATGATGTCACCATCCTGCACATATGCGATCAGACCGCCGCGGACTGCTTCCGGAGAAACGTGACCGATTGCCGCACCGCGGGTCGCACCGGAGAATCTGCCGTCGGTGATGAGCGCAACTTCTTTGTCCAGACCCATGCCTGCAATGGCAGAAGTCGGAGAGAGCATTTCTCTCATGCCCGGGCCGCCGGAGGGGCCTTCGTAACGGATGACAACCACGTCACCGGGCTTGATCTTGCCGGCGTAAATGGCAGCAATGGACTCTTCCTCAGAATTGAATACGCGGGCAGGGCCTTCATGCACGAGCATTTCCGGTGCCACAGCGCTTCTCTTGACAACGCAGCCGTCCGGAGCCAGATTGCCGCGCAGTACGGCAATACCGCCGGTCTGGCTGAACGGATTGTCGATCGGGCGGATGACCTCGGGATCACGGTTGACACAGTTGGCAATATTCTCGCCGAGTGTCTTGCCGGTGACGGTCATGACATCGAGATTGATCAGACCCTTCTTGGACAGCTCGTTCAGAACAGCATACACACCGCCCGCCTCGTCAAGCTGCTCCATATAGGTATGACCGGCAGGAGCAAGATGGCAGAGGTTCGGCGTTCTTGCAGAGATCTCGTTTGCCATGTCCAGATTGATCTTCACGCCGCATTCGTTTGCAATTGCAGGCAGATGCAACATGGAATTGGTCGAGCAGCCGAGCGCCATGTCTGCGGTCAGAGCATTCTGGAATGCCTTTTCGGTCATAATGTCACGGGGACGGATGTTCTTGCGATACAGCTCCATGACCTGCATGCCGGCGTGCTTGGCAAGCTCGATTCTGCGGGAATATACAGCCGGGATGGTACCGTTGCCGCGCAGACCCATGCCAAGCACCTCAGTCAGGCAGTTGTGGGAATTGGCGGTATACATACCGGAGCAGGAACCACAGGTCGGACATGCATTGAGCTCGTAATCATCGAGCTTCTCCTGATCAATCTTACCGGCCTTGAAGGAACCGACTGCCTCAAACATGGAAGAGAGACTTGTACGCTTCCCGTCCACATGACCTGCAAGCATCGGGCCGCCGGATACGAAAATGGTCGGGATATTCACACGCGCTGCGGCCATCAGCAGACCGGGCACATTCTTGTCACAGTTGGGAACCATGACAAGTGCATCAAATGCATGTGCAAGCGCCATTGCTTCAGTAGAATCCGCGATCAGGTCACGGGTAACGAGAGAATACTTCATGCCGACATGACCCATTGCAATGCCGTCGCAGACAGCAATTGCCGGGAATACGATCGGTGTACCGCCAGCCATGGCAACACCGAGCTTGACGGCCTCAACGATCTTGTCAAGGTTCATATGACCCGGAACAATCTCATTATAGGAGCTGACGATACCAACGAGCGGACGCTCCATTTCCTCCTTGGTCAGACCCAGGGCATGCAGCAGAGAACGCTGCGGTGCGCAATGGGCACCGGCTGTTTTTGCATCAAAATACATTGTAACACCTCATTTTTTCAGAATCTCCGGATAGCAGGATCACAGGTGTGCAAGATCCTTCCAGATCCGGAGGTTTTTCCGGATTCCAATGGCCGCAAGGAGACATGCGCCAACGATACCGACCCAATGAAGGACAGCATTTCTTGCATCCTTCGTATCCGTGTAGATCACTTGCTGCGCTCCCCCGCCTGTCTGCATCACAAGCTGATAGCCCTTTGACCTGCTCAGCGGAAAATCGGATGGCAGCATCTGGTAGAAAGTCCCATTTACTGCACAATTCGTGAATACCGTTTGGGTCAGCAAATCGGACCCGCTGCCAGTATATTTCCACACGGAAATGCTTTGCGCTGCTTCATCCGGCAGCAGACAGAGATCACCACGCACCAGATAGATCACCGGTTGTTCCTCGTCCCAGAACACCCGGCTTTCTCCGGAGGTGACATAGCGGACGGCGTAGGAAAATGAACCGTCGCTGCGATACACATTCACACGGTTTCCCTTGATGCAGACTGCGATCTGTCCTTCATCCGAAACTGCAAAACTCTGGATACAGCCGCCGTTTGTCGCCACGGCCAGGAATTCTGTATACACATCAGCCTCGTCAGAAGCAAGCATCTGCCCGGAAAACGATGGGTGTGAAGCTGCCGCTGCATGCAGCATTGTCATGGTACAGGCAAAGAAAACGGATAGCAAGACCACATTCAGCCACTTTTTCATAACCCGCCCTCCATGCAAAGCACCAGATGAACGAATGTCTCTATATACGGCAAAAATCCCGAAGCTTCGGGATTTCCCAATATGGAGCACACCCCGCCCATAAGACTATGGGCGGGATATACCAAATTTCCTGGAAATTAGTTGTTGATGAGCTTGTCATCCTCAGAGTTCCAGCTATACAGCTTGCGGATCTCAGCGCCGACAGCCTCAGACGGATGCTCAGCATGCAGCTTGCGCATAGCCTTGAAGTGAACCTGGTTGCCTGCATCAGACATATCCAGCAGGAACTCCTTGGCGAAGGAACCGTCCTGAATATCAGCCAGAACCTTCTTCATTGCCTTCTTGGTCTCCTCAGTGATGATCTTGGGACCCGTGATGTAGTCGCCGTACTCAGCAGTGTTGGAGATGGAATATCTCATGCCTGCAAAACCGGACTGGTAGATCAGGTCAACGATGAGCTTCATCTCATGGATGCACTCGAAATATGCATTTCTCGGATCGTAACCGGCCTCAACGAGAGTCTCGAAGCCGCACTGCATCAGAGCGCTGACACCGCCGCAGAGAACAGCCTGCTCACCGAACAGGTCAGTCTCAGTCTCGGTTCTGAAGGTGGTCTCCAGAACGCCTGCACGGCTGCCGCCGATACCGTCTGCATAAGCCAGACCAATCTCCTGTGCGTCGCCGGTAGCATCCTGATATACTGCGATCAGGCAGGGAGTACCCTTGCCAGCCTGGTACTCGCTGCGAACGGTATGACCCGGAGCCTTCGGAGCGATCATGATAACGTTTACATTTGCCGGAGGAACGATGCAGCCGAAGTGGATGTTGAAGCCATGTGCGAATGCCAGGGTCTTGCCCTCGGTCAGATACGGCTTGATATCGGACTCATACAGAGCCTTCTGCTTCTCATCCGGGATCAGGATCATGATTACATCAGCGATCTTTGCAGCCTCGGCAGTGGTCATCACCTTCAGACCCTGCTTCTCAGCCTTTGCCCAGCTCTTGCTGCCCTCATACAGGCCGACAACAACATTGACACCGGACTCCTTCAGGTTCAGGGCATGTGCATGACCCTGGGAACCGTAGCCGATGATGGCAACAGTCTTACCGTCGAGCTTGTGGATATCACAATCCTGCTTGTAGAAAATTCTTGCATCTGCCATTGTTAATGCACTCCTTAAAAAAAGTTTTTTGTATCGCACCCGCAAATGCGGATGTTTTTGTATTTAAAGACTTGTCTCGCTGTTCAGGTAGTGACAGCCGCGCTCAATGGCGACTACACCGGTACGGCACATCTCAAGGATGCCCAGCGGCTCAACAAGTGCAATAAATGCCTCAATTTTAGAGGTCTCGCCGGTGATCTCCACGCAAAGGGTATTCGGAGAGAAATCGACGATCTTGGAACGGAAAATATCTACCGCAGACAGGATCTCCTGTCTGGTTTCCGGTGAATTGCGCAGCTTAATCAGGGCAAGCTCACGGGAGACGGTAACGTCACGCTCCATGACCTTGACCTCCTGCACATTGTACAGCTTCCGGAGCTGACGCACGATCTGGGTGCGCACGGAATCATCGCCGTGCAGCGCAATGGTGATACGGGAATACCGCGGATCCTCCGTCTCACTGACCGACAGGCAGTCAATATTGAAGCCTCGGCGGTTGAACATGCTGGCTACACGCGTCAGAATACCGGGCTGGTTATCGACCAGAATACCGATGACATAACGTTCCATTATGCGTCACCCCTCTCTGTGATGATCTCCTCAATAGAACCACCAGGCGGAAGCATCGGGAGAACGAATTCATCCTCATTGATGGCAACATCCACCAGAACGGGTCCTTCTTCCGCAAAGGTCTGTGCAATGACAGATTCCAGCTCTGACAGCTCGCCTACACGATAGCCCTTCATACCGAAGGCATCAGCGAGCTTGACGAAGTCCGTCTTGCGGCTGTGAAGATCCGTATTGGAATAGTGCTTGTCAAAGAACAGGGTCTGCCACTGGCGAACCATGCCAAGCACCTTGTTATTCATGATGACAATGGTCACAGGTACATTCTCAGTTGTTGCTGTTGCCAGCTCATTGAGATTCATGCCGAAGCTGCCGTCGCCGGTAAAGAGTACAGTACGCTTTCCGGTTGCAGTTGCAGCACCGATCGCAGCACCAAGGCCAAAGCCCATTGTTCCAAGGCCGCCGCTGGAAATGAATGTCCGCAGCGTCTTGAACGGATAGAACTGTGCAACCCACATCTGATGCTGACCGACATCGGTCACGATGGGCGTATCCGGATTCGTATGCTTGGCAACCTCCTGGATCAGTGCATAGGGCGTGATGCGGTCAGTTGCGGTCACACGCTTGAACTGCTCCGCTTCCTCTGCCTTGAGCTCGTCGATGCGAGCCATCCATTCGGGATGCTTCTGAGCAGCTACCAGATCAATCAGACGATCAAGTGCATCCTTGATATCACAGGAAATGCCGAGATCAATCGAAATATTCTTGCTCAGCTCTGCGCGGTCGCCGTCAATATGAATAATGCGTGCGCGTCTTGCATACTTGGAGACATTACCGGTCGCTCGGTCGCTGAAGCGTGCACCGATCGTAATAATCAGATCGGCCTCGTCCTGGCTGACACTCGACGCATAATGTCCGTGCATGCCCTCCATGCCGAGGAAGCGCGGATGATCTGACGGAACCGCAGACAGACCCATCATCGTGCAGCCGATGGGCGCATCGATCTTATCTGCCAGAGCGGTGATTTCCTCAGAAACCCCTGCGGAGATCGCACCGCCGCCGAAATAGATGTACGGCTTTTCGGATTCGGCGATCATCTGAGCAGCCTGTGCCAGCTTGTCCCCCTTGGCCTTGTTCAGAGGCTTGGCCTCTACGACCGGACAAGGCTGATACGGGAAGGTAGCAACCTGTACATCCTTCGGGATATCCACCAATACAGGGCCGGGACGTCCGGACTTGGCGATCACGAATGCCTCCCGGATGGTATCGGCCAGCTTGTCAACGCTTTTGACAAGGAAATTGTGCTTGGTGATCGGGAGTGTTACACCGGTGATGTCCACCTCCTGGAAGCTGTCGCGTCCGATCAGGGAATTGGGTACATTGCCGGTGATGGCGACCATCGGGATCGAATCCAGATAAGCCGTTGCAATGCCGGTGACAAGATTGGTCGCACCAGGTCCGGAAGTCGCGATCACGACACCGACCTCGCCCGTGGCACGGGCATAACCGTCTGCCGCATGGGCAGCACCCTGCTCATGTGCCGTCAGAACATGATGGATCCTGTCACGCCGGGTATACAGTGCGTCGTACAGGTTGATGACCTGACCGCCCGGATAGCCAAACACATGCTTGGCACCCTGTTCGATCAGTGTCTCAACAACGATGTCTGCACCAGTAAGTATCATGTGGTTTCATTCCTTTCAATGCTTGTTCAAAAAGCTGCCGTCACCTGCACTGCTTGTCTCCGCGGCTGCCGGGGCGCTTTTCAAGAGTAAAACTCAATTTTTATTATATCACGTTCACAGATTCAATGCAAGTGATATTTGATTTTTTTATATTCTGCACAAGTTTACGCGGTGAAACTTGTCGATTCTGTCCGCTCCACCAAGAATTCCTGTGCATACCTATGCAGAATATTCAATAATCTTCGTGTGTCGAGAGATACCAGCGGATCCATGCGAACATCCAGTCCTCCCCGCGCACTGCCAGCGTCCGCAGCAGCCGTTCGAGAAACCGGGAGGTTTCCGGATGGATAAACCGGTTCTGCTTGCCCCGGAGGAAATATTCCAGTGGTTTTTCATCCGTATAGGCATCTCCGTTATAGATCTTGCTGGCCGCTACACGGTCACAGAACATTTCGATCACATACCGAAGCGGCATCTTGACCGGCTCCATGCGCCGTGTTTTCGGGTTATAATCCGTCCAGTATTCAAAATGATGGCGGTTGCGCCCCTTATGGTGCATCCATGCCTGCGAATAGCCCATCAGCTCCCGCTCCTGTTCATTCGGGCTGCGGGTTCCCTGGTAATACAGAACTCCGGGAATAAATTCCGTCGGGCTGTACTTGGACAGGTCATGCAGAAGTCCCTGCCCGAGAATGCCGGCGCGGGCACAATTGCGGATCACCTGCATCCGGTGGCGGTTCACCGTTTGCAGATGGCCGCAGAAGGAAGTCAGAATCCCCATGGCCTGCCTCCTCAGTTATTGGCGCGTTCCACGCTGAGAACGCCCTTGACCTTGCGGATGAGCTCAAAGGTGGAGGTGAGCTGGGACTTGTTGATGATGCGGATGCTGGCCGTAAAGATCGCATTTCCGTTTTTCAGGATGCGGGAAGACGAATGAATAATCGGGATCCGGCTCTCCATCAGAATCGCCGTAATATCGTAAACCAGCCCGACACGATCCTCAGCCACGACCTCAATGCTCGTCTGCATTGCCGTCTCACTGTGATCCGTCCACTGGATCTCGACCCAGCGCTCACGTTCTTCCGGAATATTCCTTGCCAGCATAGCACGGTAGTTCACACAGGAGGTCGTATGCACGGAAATGCCGTGGCCGCGTGTGATGAATCCCACAATGTCATCTCCGCGCAGCGGATTGCAGCATTGTGCAAACTTCACTGCGCAATCGCTGATGTCGTCAAGCACGATCTGGCTGCGCTGCGTGTGAACCGGCTGAATGGGCGGGAGCGGAGCCGAATCCTCCTCCTTGGTATCGTACTGCTTGCTGTACTGATCCTTCCAGCGCGGGATCAGTGCCATCAGGCTCACACCGCCGTAGCCGATCGACGCATAGAAATCATCGAGCGTCGTGCAATTATGACGCTTGAGATCATCGGCCAGGAAGCGCTCGAGGTCCTCCTCCGGCACATGGATGCGATTGTGACGGAAGGCCTTTTCCAGCATGCCCTTTCCGGTAAGGATATTCTCCTCACGGCGTTCACGCTTGAACCACGAACGGATCTTGCTCTTGGCTTCGTTTGTCTTGGCAATATCGAGCCATGCGCGGTTCGGCCCCTTGGACGGATCCTTGCTGAGCATGATCTCACAGATCTGGCCGGTCTGAAGCTGGTAATCAAGCGGAACAATCTTCTTGTCCACCTTTGCGCCCATCATCTTGTGGCCGACATCGGTATGGATGCGATAAGCAAAATCGACAACCGTGGCACCCACCGGCAGCGATACGGTATCGCCCTTGGGCGTCATGACGACAATATCCTCAGGGGACAGATCGTTCTTGATCATGCGGACGATCTCTTCCACATCGTCGGTAGTCTGCTGTGCTTCGATCATCTGACGGATCCATGCAAGGCGCTGTTCCATCTTGTCCTTGCCCTGGATGCCTTCCTTGTATTTCCAGTGCGCTGCGATACCGTATTCCGCTGTCGCATGCATATCCCATGTACGGATCTGCACCTCAAAGGGGATCCCTTCACGGCCAAGTACAGTTGTATGGAGTGACTGATACATGTTCGCCTTCGGGGTGGCAATATAATCCTTGAAGCGGTTCGGAAGCGGGCGGTACATATCATGGATGATGCCGAGTACGTTATAGCATTCACCAATGGTCGAAACGATCACGCGAACCGCATACTTGTCATACACCTGGTCAATGTCCTTGTGCTGGACAAACACCTTTTTATACATGCCGTAAATGCTCTTGACACGGCCTTCGATAGAAGGATCCTTCTCAAAATGTTCCGTCTGGAGACGCTCCCGGATGGCAGCGATCAGGGAAGCAATAAACTGCTCGCGTTCTTCCTTCTTAATGCCCATCTGCTGCTCGATCTCGGCATAGGCATACGGATCAAGATAATGGAATGCAAGATCCTCCAGCTCTTCCTGTACGACCTTGATGCCAAGACGGTGGGCAATCGGCGCATAGACATTCATGGTTTCCAGCGCTGTATGACGCTGCTTGTGCTCCGGACGGAATTCAAGCGTGCGCATATTATGCAGGCGGTCGCAGAGCTTGATAATAATGACGCGGATATCCTGGCTCATGGCCAGCATGATCTTGCGGATATTCTCGGCCTGCTGCTGTTCCTTATTAAAAATAGGGATCTTGGTCAGCTTGGTAACGCCCTCCACAAGCGCTGCTACATCGCGCCCGAACCGCTTTTGCAGCTGTTCAGAGGTCGCCTCTGTATCCTCCACCACATCATGCAGGAGCGCTGCACAGATGGTGTCGGTGTCCATGCCCAGATCCAGCAGGATCTCCGCCACAGACAGCGGATGGATGATGTAGGGCTGTCCTGATGAGCGGAACTGCCCCTCATGTGCCTTTGCGGCGAATTCATAGGCGGAAATGATCTTGCTCAGATCGTACTGCTTATCCGTTTCCAGGATTTTTTCCACCAGCATATCAATTGTAACGACTCTATCCTCGCTCATCGTAAGCCCTCCTTTGCTAATTTTTGCAGCTCTGCCAGAATGGCAGACTGACTCAGATCCATGCGGCGCTGTGCAGGCAGGCGATGGATGGCTGCTTCACCGTCCGTGTACTGCACCAGCGCAAGCTCCGCGAAAATATCCAGTGCAATTCTGCATTTGCAGTAATTGATGCCTGCTCCATACAGCTGCATGGTCAGGCGTTCCGTAGTGATGCCCTCATCGGGGATCGCTTTGTATACTGCCACCAGCTCCTCGCGGGAGGGCAGCAGCGCCGCATAATAGGCTCGCGGCAGCGCTTCGTGTCTGCGGTAATGCTCATAAGCCGACATCGCGGCAAGGATTTTGGACTGGTTCATGCCGGAAATGCGGAAGTCACGAACCGTGATGGATACCGATTCCGTTCCGTTCCAGACATTGATCCCCGCCTCTACCATCATATGCACCACGTCGCCCTTGCGAAGCCCGGTGCTTGCAGGCGAGCGCTGGAACATCATAGCTTCACAGACGCTTTCATTGACACGGATCGTGAGCTTGGTATGGACACCGGATGACACCGGTCTGATCTCCATGATCTGCGCGTTTTCAATGAAAAACAGCGGCTCCGGATTCTCAGCGCCAAACGGTTCAAGCTCGGACAATCTCCGGATCTCATCCGGCACCAGCATCCGCGGCTCCAGCACACATGCGGCAGTCAGCTCCTGCACCGGCATTTCCGGATGATTCTTTGCCGCATATTCTGCCACACGGGCACGGAATGCAGGAATATTTTCCTCTGCGATCGTAAATCCTCCCGCAGCCGGATGACCGCCGAACCGCAGGAGAAGATCCTCGCAGTAGGTCAGGCATTTGAAAACAGAAAAATTGCCGAAGCTGCGTGCAGAACCGATCCCCTTTCCGTCCTTGACACCGATCATGAAGCAGGGCTTGCCGTAAATCTCTTCCATTCTGGCCGCTGCAATACCGATTACGCCATGATGCCAGCCCTCACCGGAAAAGATCAGTACACGTTCATGCAGCAGCATCGGATCACCGGCAGCCTGCTGACGAGCGGCAAGCAAAATCTTTTCGACGCACTCCTTGCGGTCTGCATTGATATGGTTGAGCACATCTGCCATTTCCCGCGCTTTTGCAGGATCCTCCTCCAGAAGGAGCTGTACGGCCATGCGGGGAGAGGCAAGCCGTCCGGCAGCATTGATCCGCGGAACGATTCCGAATGCGATTCCGGAGGCAGTCAGGGGCTTTCCGCTCAGACCGCTGACCTCACGCAGCGCGATCAGGCCGGGGCGCTCCGTATTTTCCAGATATTCAAGGCCGATCTGTACCAGCAGCCGGTTTTCACCGGTAAGTGCTACAACATCACCGATGGTCGCAATTGCAGCAAGATCTCCGAACTGCTCAAGCGCCATGTCAAGATCGCCCTCATTCATTGCCGCTACAAGCAGCAATGCGATTCCGGCGCCGCAATACATCCGGTAGGTGGAAAAATTATCCTGCCGGTGTGCATCCACGACAGCCAGCGCATGGGGCAGCTCCGACCCGGGCTGGTGATGATCGGTAATGACAAGATCAATTCCGAGTTCCTCCATCAGTGCAGCCTCAGCATTGGCACTGATGCCGTTGTCTACAGTAACGACCATCCGGACACCGGCGTCATGCAGCTCACGGACAACCTCCTCATTCAGACCGTAGCCTTCGCTTCGTTCAGGAATGCGCCACATCACATCCGCACCGATGGAATCGAGGAAGGAATATAAAATGACGGTGGACATGACACCGTCACAGTCATAGTCGCCATAGATACAAATGCGCTTTCCCTCATCGACAGCATTCAGGATGGCCTGTGCAGCGTCCTCCATATCCACGATCGAAGAAGGGTCACTGAGCTTTTCACATCCGATTCTTGCAGCCGCCTGATCATATGTCACGCATCCCTGCGACACAAGGATGGTACAGGCAAGCTCAGACAGACCGCTTTTTTTCATGAGATCCGATACGGCAGCCGCATCCGGGCTGCTGATAACCCATTTTTTCATACATCCTCCCCTGCCCGGCACTTCCGGACAAACATTATGAAATGTTTCTGATAAAATGTTTTATTCTTTATTATAACACTTTCGTACCATAATTGCAAGAGGAAAACTTCAATTTTTTCGCTTGAAGAATTTTTTTTCATTTTTCTTGAAAAAACTACTTGACAACTGCCGGGAAAGATGCTATAATATAAAAGCTGGTTCGTGGACTGGAGAGATGTCCGAGTGGTTTAAGGAGCCAGTCTTGAAAACTGGTGATACGGCAACGTACCGTGGGTTCGAATCCCACTCTCTC
>CACZPI010000071.1 GCA_902783005.1 uncultured Ruminococcus sp.
CTCCGCCTTCGGTAAGAGCGGCAACGGCGGCGGCACCTCCGGTATCATCGGCGGTGACGGCTCGGATATGGTCTCCGAGAATAACTATTTCAACGGCTACACGCTCCAGCAGGCGCTCATGATGGGCGGCGGTTCTGACCCTTGCCGGGATTCGGGCTCCTACCTCTCCGAAGGTCTGAATGCAACGCCTTCCAAGGTCTCCTTCTCCCCGAAGACGACCAGCTCCTGGTACCCGAACAAGTCCAATTACGGCTACTCCATGCTGGACGCCTACAATACGAAGAATACCGATTCCAAGGCATTCTGCACGGCATATTCCGGCGACCAGACCAGCGCCTCCAAATTCAGGAGCATCACCGACAGTGAATTTGCTTCCTGGATCACCACGAAGTATGACAGCCCCTTCCTGAAGCATGTCGAGCTCAAGGTCAGGACCGGCGCAGTTCTGGACACCGCATTCTCCTACACCTTCCGGAATGTCAACAGCGGCCTCTACCTGAGTGTGGACAATGACACCGCGGAAAGCGGCGCCAATGTCGCACAGGGCAAGTCCGACAACAAGGCTGCCTACACCTGGAAGCTCCAGGATGCAGGCGACGGGTACTATTACATCTACACCGCCCTGAATGACACCCTCTGCATTGACCTTCCCTACGGCAGCACGGATAACGGCACAAGTCTGGGGCTGTGGTCGAATGACGAATCGGATGCCAGAAAATTCAAGTTCATTGACAACGGTGACGGCACCTACACCATCACCACCAGATGCACCAATGACCAGAGCTGCTTCGGCGTCATGGCCGATTCCAAAGAATCCGGCGCGGATGTCATCCAGTGGCCGTGTACGGGCAATGATTCCCAGAAGTGGTACATTCAGATGAAGCTCGAACCGCTGACGGGCGAGCTGATGACCTTTGACCGGCTGGATACCGAGCATGCGGGCGGCTGGATGATCCGGGAGGATCTTGCCGTGGGCGCAGAGCTTTACGGCGACCGTGAGGGTGTGACCTATACGCAGCTTCCGGAGACCGTCAGCGGTGCGGAATACCTCCTGACCGCCTGCGACGGCAAGAATCTGAACGGCGATCAGGGTGAGCTGACAGCATTGCAGGACATGACGCTGTATGTAGCGCAGGATGCGCGTGTGGAATCGGCTCCGGCATGGCTCGCAGACTGGACAAAGACTGACATGACAGCACAAAGCAGCAAGGATGTGACCTATGTTCTCTATTCCCGCGAAGTGAATGCCGGTGAGAGCATTTTGCTTGGCACGAACGGCCAGTCCTCCGGGTGCGTCAATTATACAGTATTTGCGGTCAAGGCCGCTTCCCAGCCCGCCGCCGTCAGGGGTGACGCAGATGCAAACGGAACCGTCAGCATCACGGACATCATCATGGTGCAGAAGTGGCTGCTGAATGCCGGTGAGATCACCGACTGCCAGAACGCTGACATGAATGCAGACGGCGTGATCGACATTTTTGATCTGGCACTGCTCAAGCATCTTGTCCTTGCAAAGTAAGGCAAATTCATACGATATAGGAAACATAACAGCGCCCCTCTGCACAAAATGTAGAGGGGCGCTTGGGTTTACTTTGCAAAATAGCAATACAGCTGGCAGGAGATCATGCCGTTGTAGAGCTTGCGGCGTTTGTCCGCCTTGGTGCCGAAGCTGCGTTCAAAATCCGCATCGCCGCAGATGATGTACGCCGGGCGCGGGAGCACCTTGCCCATCGTGCGGTAGACCTGCCGGGCTTCCTCCTGTTCCAGCATACGCTCACCGTAGGGAGGATTGCAGAAGATCACGGCCTGCTCCGCCGGGCTGCGGTAATCCTTCACATCCCGCTGCTCCACGCGGATCAGCTTGTCCACGCCTGCCTTGCGGGCATTGTCCATCGTCAGACGGACGGCATTCGGGTCAATATCAAAGCCGTAGCCTGTGAATCCCACATTCCGGTCGATCCGGTCAAGGCAGCCCGCTCTGGCCTGCTGCCAGACAGACTGCGGAATGCTGCCCCACTGCTCTGCCTGGAATCGTCTGTCCAGACCCGGTGCGATCTTGCAGGCGCGTCTGGCCGCTTCAATCAGGAAGGTGCCGCTTCCGCAGAACGGATCACTCACGATCGTATCCGGTCGCATCCGTCCGAGATCCAGAATGCCTGCGGCAAGCGTCTCGCGGATCGGAGCAAGGTTCGCATTTCTCCGGTAGCCGCGCTTGTGCAGCCCCTCGCCGGAGGTATCCAGATACAGGCTGACCTGGTCTTTCAGAATAGTGAACTGGAGCTGATGGACGCTGCCTGTCTCCGGAAGAAAGCCTTCGGTATGATACGCTTTCTGCAGCCGCTTGACTGCGGCTTTTTTCAGGATCTTCTGGCAGGCCGGAATGCTGTGGAGCGCTGAGTTGACGGAATGTCCCTTGACCGGGAATGCATCCTCGCGCCCGATGAACTGCTCCAGCGGCGCCTTGTACATCCCGTCGAACAATTCCTCAAAGGTCGTTGCCCGGAATTCTCCCAGAACGATCTGCACACGCTCTGCCACGCTCAGCTCGAGATTGGCGCGGGCAAGCGTCATGAGATCACCCGACCAGCTCACCCGGCCGTCCTGCACGGCAATGTCCTCACCGCCGATGCGCATGACCTCAAAACGCAGCACCTTTTCCAGTCCGAAATGGCACGGTGCCGAAAAGCGGATCCTGTCTGTCATTCCTCTGCTCCTCCTCCGTCATCGACCGGAACGGCCGGCTCCACCGGAACGACAGGTGCCGGCGGATCTGTCAGTACCTGCGGCTCCTCAGAGACAGAGGACGTATCGCCGCCGGAAACACTGTTGTCACTGTGAGAGCTGCTGTATTCGCTGTAGCTGCTCGAAGAGCCGCCGCCGCTGAGACTCGGATGGCTCATGGTACTGTTGTCGTCATCCTCATCGTCATCCGAGCTCTTCTTGCTCGATTTCTTGGAAGAATCGGAGCTGCCGCCGTGTCCGCCCTGGCAGACAGGTGCATTCGATTCCTTCCAGTAGCCCGTCTCACCCTTCGGGCAGTACTTGCCGGCACGCAGACCGGTCACCGTGCAGATAGGCTCTGCAATGATATTCTCCGGAACCGGGTACTCATTGTCGGATTCAATGGAATCTGCAAATTCACCAATGGCATTCTGCCACATTCTTGCAGAGCTGATGCTGGTATCGAGCTTCTCACGCTTCTCGTAGCCGATCCAGACACCGGATACAAAGTCCTCTGTCAGACCGACAAACCAGAGGTCACACCAGTCCTGGGTGGTACCGGTCTTGCCGACAACGTCCTTGTGACGAAGCTGTGCATAGCCCGCAGTACCCTGCGAGGATACTACATTCTTCATCATACGGTTCATGACGTAGGCAGATTCCTCGTCAATTGCCTGGTACGGATTGCCGTTGTTCTCATAGACAAGCTCATGGTTGCCCTGCTCAAGGCGGGTCACGATATGTGCCTGGTACATGGTGCCGCCGTTGCCGTAGGGGATGTAGGCATTGACCAGATCCTCCATGGTAACACCGTAGGTCAGAGCGCCGACCGACAGCGGAGAGAGCGCCTTGTCCGTGTTGCCCTGAGAGTCGATCTCGCACAGATCCAGACCCAGATTATTGACGGAATAATCAAATACCGCATCCGGAGTCAGATCCTCGACCAGGTGTGCCGAAATGGTATTGAGCGACTTCATCAGGCCGTAGTACATGCACAGATTCTTGCCGGAATAGTTCAGCGAAGTGGAATTCGACGAATAGTTATGCGGCCAGAGGGTGCCGTCCGGCATGGTCAGACCATAGTCCTTGATCATGCTGCCCCAGTGGAACTGGTCGGAATAGATGCCGTAGCCGTAACCGGCAACAGGCTTCATGGTGGATCCGGGCTGGCGCTTTTCCATCGTGGCGAAGTTCATGACGAGGGAGCCCTGCTTTTCACCGATGGCGCCGACGCAGGCAAGGATCTGTCCTTCATAGTCCATCGCGATGAAAGCACTCTGCGGGTAGGTCACCTTATCATTGTCATCGACCTCACCGTCGCCGTTGGTATCGTAGTAGCGTGCGGAATTGCGGGTATTGATGAGATTGGAAAGGTCAAGATACTTCTCCTCGACAAATTCCTGCATTTCCGGATTATAATTGGTATAGATCTGGTAGCCGCCCTTGTTGATGCGCGTAGTGGCTGCCTCCTTGGTAATGCCGTAGGTATCCATCAGGTACTGCTGCACCTCACGGAAGGCCACCTCGACCGGCCAGGTCATAACGGCATTCTTCTCCTCCTGCTCCTTGGCCTGGAGCTCCGGATGCAGGCGTCTGAATTCGGAGGTATCTGCAAAGACCAGATGCTCGGCCAGCGCCTCCTGGTATTCGTCATAGGAAATGGCGCCGTGATCGTACATCTGCCAGAGTACATATTCCTGACGGTCACGGTTGCGCTTGCGGCCGCTCATGACCTTCTCGCCCGTCTCGTCGTCGATGTAATACGCAAAGGGATTGATCGTCTCCGGGGACTGCGGAATGGCAGCCAGACAGGCGCCCTCCGCCACGCTCAGATCCCAGACGTCCTTGCCGAAATACCGGATGGATGCCAGCTCAATGCCGTTGGCATAGCCGCCGAAGCCGATCAGATTCAGGTAGGTTCCCATGATCTCGTACTTGGAATAGTTCTTTTCCAGCGTCATGGCACGGAAGATCTCGCGGATCTTACGCGACGGGGACGGGTCATCGTCACCGGTGACATTCTTAACGAGCTGCTGGGTAATGGTCGAACCGCCTCGCTCGGAATCCCAGAAGTGTGCAACCAGGTTGAGCATCGCGGCAATGGTATTCTTGTAGTCCACACCGTCGTGCGACCAGAAGCGCTCGTCCTCGGTATAGACGAATGCATCCAGGACATGCTGCGGGATCTGCTCAATATCTACCGGGATACGCTGGATCTCGTTGTTTACCTGATAGAGCTGCACGAGCTTGCCATCGGAATCGTTTCCATAGATCGTTGTATTGTACGAAAGCTCCATTTCCTCGAGTGTGACGGAGGAAGCCTCATCCATGAAGTCAAGCACATAGATCGCTGCCGCCGTTGCCACGATCGTACCGGTTATAATACAGATCAGAAAAATGGAAAGAATGGTAGACAGCAGAATCGACAGCAGCTTGTGGGCGATACGCCATTTTTTGGATGGCTTTTTCTTTCTGCCCGTCTCCTTTTTCTGCATGTTCGGCTGCTGATTCTGCGGCACATTACTCCTTTTACGCGATTGAGCCATAGTAACAGTTCCTTTCTTTTCCTCGCAGGAGGGATACGCATAGTGATACATATATCATTATACCACATATTCTTCCGTTTGTTAAGACCTTTTCTGAAATTTTCAGAAATTTGATCAAAGTTTGCATTCCTTGTGCAGCATCCTGCACAAAAATTGGTGGATCCGACAAATCTCCAAGCCGGATCTGCATAGTTTCTGCGCAGATGTACAAACTGAAAGCATCCTATATTACAAAGGAAGGAACTGCCATGAAACGAAGATCCGCATTTCCCCGCCCCATGCACCTGCTGCTGGCTGCCATGACCCTGTCGGCAGTTCTGATCCTCGGCGGTGCCAGGAGCATCATCACCCAGGAAAAATCCGCTTCTGCCGTCCGCCGGGCTGCCGCAGAGCCGATCCCCTTCGTCATCCGGGACGAAGATGGCACCGTTGTGCTCTGCCGCGGCAGCAGCAGGACGCCGGCACTTGTCACACAGACCCCGGTCTGTATGCTGCCGCCGGAGGATCAGGCCGCGCTCCGAAGCGGCATCAAAGTATTGACCTCGGAGGAGGCATTGGCCGTTCTGAAGGATCTGTCAGGGTAATTCTGCCGAAAGGAAGGCACCCCTGCATCTTGGCAGAGGTGCCTGGATTTCTTATGCTCCCTTGCGGCGGATCTCATTATAGCGCAGCCACATCTGCTCTGTCTTGAGAAGGAGGGAGACCTGCCTGAGATACTCCGCAGGATCGCGGTTCTTCATGAACTGCGCAGGAGTGCCGTGGCGGAATACCCAGCTCGAATAGCGCGGCATGTCCAGCATGGTGTGAACCGGCTTGTTGGCACGCTTGCAGAAATGCTCAGCGTCACCAAGGGAATTGGCTCCCATGAACACGGTGGTGTCACAGTTGTTCATAATGGTTTCCGCATCCTCTCCGTAGCCGGAGCGAAGCTGGTGCAAGGACTGGATCATCAGCATTGCGGAAATATTTCTGGCACGGATGTTGGAGATCATATTCTCAAATCCCTGGATGTGCGCATTGGTCGCGAAATCATCGAGCATGAACACCACCGGCACAGGCAGACGGCCTTCCGGGCAATCATTGTCCGCGAAGTCGCACAGTTCATTCATGACCTGCGTATAGAACACATTGGCAAGCAGGTCATTCGAGCGGTCGGTATCGGAGACGATCACGAAAAGGGCTGTCTTTTCCTGCCCGATGCGCCGGAAATCAAAGTCATTTCCGGAAAACAGCTCCGTCAGCTCATCCCCCTCAAACGGTGTCAGCAGCGAAGCGAGCGTGCTGACCACACAGGAGAGCGTCTTTTCGGAAAGCGCCCGGAACTGCGCGAACATCTTGACTGCCCAGCTCTTTTTGCCCTGGCGCTTGGCGGCGCGGTCAAGCTGGATAAAGTCCCTGAAAACGGGCGTGTTCTTGCGATCGTCCGGATCCTCACCGACCTCCATGCTGCTGAGGAGATCCGATACCTCCGTAAGCGTCGGCTCCGGATACGGCTCCTTTTTTTCCACCTCAACATTCTCCAGGTGCATCCGGTACCGGTCATAATCAAAATTCGGATACTGCCTGCGTTCCTTGAGAAACGCAATCAGCGCACAGAGAAGGGATTCCGCGGAATTCTCCCAGTAGGGGTCACGGGATTCCCGGTGGCCGGGATACCCTTCCATGACGATGGTATGCGCGAGCTTGCGAATCTCCTGCGAGGTATTAACATAAAGGAGCGGATTGTATTTTGCCGAACGCTCCGGATGGGTCAGATCCAGGCGAAGCACCCGGTAGCCCATCCGCGTGAGCAGATCATTGGCAGAGCGGAACAAGCCGCCCTTCGGATCGGAAACGACGAAGCTCGCATTGGCTTCAAGGAGATTCGGGATGCCGACCGTCGAGGATTTGCCGGTGCCGGCCTGGCCGACGATCAGGACATTATTATTCAGCCCTGTCTCCCGCGAATCCCGCGAACAGGCCGTGCCGTCCGGCAGGATCAGGGATCCGGGTTCATTGCCGCGTCCGAGATAATGTGCCTTGAAATTGCCGGCTGGTCTTCTGGTAGTTCGATTCTGCATGGTGTACCTCCTCAAAACATTCCGGAAATGGCCGGGGCCGCTCCGGATTCCATAGCTTTCTTACTGGATCTGCAATTCCTTTGCTTCGTCTGACACCCTGTAATGCTGCATGGCAAGCAGATGTTCAATGTTTTTTCGATTTGGGAAATATGCCTGTAATGCTGCAAAAAAAGCCTGACACACCATAGGGCGTGTCAGGCAGGCTGTTGATAAAGTATCTGCGACATTCTTCAGGGGTGTGGGGGAGCCACAGGAAAAAACTCTCCGTAATACAGATAGTTTTGCCCCGAAGCGCTTTATTCAAAGTGCTTCGGGGCATTGTGTTTTATACGGGTGTTAAAATAACCAGAGCTTATTGAAAATAAGCAGTATCAAACGCCTCGCCGTTCCTCTGCGATTGCATATCGGTCTTCACGGCGAAAATTATGCTTGATCAGGAATTTCAACTGCGGATCATGCCAATGCAGAAGCAGCATATTTTCAAGCGCATCA
>CACZPI010000072.1 GCA_902783005.1 uncultured Ruminococcus sp.
ACCACTGCTACCACTGCAAAGACCACTGCTGCTGGCGGCACCACCACTGCTGCTCCGGCATCCAGCCCGAAGACCGGCTCTACTGACGTTCTGCCGATCGCTGGCGCTGCTGCTGCTGTAGCTGTACTGGGCGGCGTAGCTCTGGTTGCTAAGAAGAAGAACGACTAATCTGATTAGCCGAAATTCTGAAAGCTGATTGAAGATCCCCCTGCATTTGCAGGGGGATTTTTGTGCTTCTACCCCGGGGTGCAGGGGCTCTCGCCCCTGCCGGGGGTTGAGGGGGCGGAGCCCCCCTTAAGTCGGCGCCAGCCGACAAAAAAAGCACCTTCCCTGAAAGCAGGGAAGGTGCAATTTTTGATACATTCAGGAATTTTCTTCGTCCTCACCAAGAGAGTGCATGCAGTAAGCGAGCGTCATGAGGGAATCGCCGAGGTGGACATTTTCCACGATGACATCGGGGCTGGCAATTTTCAGGTCGAAATGGCTGAAATTCCAGAAGCCCTTGATGCCGAGCGAGATCAGATGATCGGCAAGCTGCTGCGCGGCATCCTTGGGGATACACAGCACGGCGACCTGCGGATGGTGCATGGCGCAGAAGCTGTCGAGCGTTTCCATCGGCATGATCGGCAGATCGTGGGTGGAAGTTCCCGCAAGCAGGGGATTGCTGTCGAATACCCCGATCAGCCGGCAGCCGCGGCTGTCGAAATCGAGATGCGACGCAATGGCCTTGCCGAGGTTGCCGGCACCGATGAGAATGACGCCGGTCTGCTCATGCACGCCGAGAATGCGTCCGATGATCTCATGCAGCTCACCGACATGGTAGCCGTAGCCCTGCTGGCCGAAGCCGCCGAAGCAGTTGAAATCCTGCCGGATCTGCGATGCGGAAAGTCCCATCCGCGCCGCAAGCTCCCGGGAGGAGATGCGCTCGACCTTCTCAAGCTCCAGATCGCCCAGAAACCGGTAATACCGCGGCAGACGCCGGATCACCGGGGTCGAAATCACTTGTTTGGACATGAATATCGCCTCTCAGTTCAGCAGTGCCGCCAGTCTCGTGTTGATTTCCTCAAGGAATTCACGGGAATTGACCTTGCGCTTGTTCTCCAGGGAGGAGAGCAGATACAGGTCACCGGTCATGACACCGTCTTCAATGGTCTGAATAGTGGCACGCTCAAGCGCATCGGCATACTTCACCAGCTCCGGCAGGCTGTCGAGCTCGCCGCGCTTGCGCAGGGCGCCGCTCCATGCAAAGATGGTCGCCACGGAATTGGTGGAAGTCTCCTCGCCCTTGAGGTGCTTGTAATAATGGCGCTGTACGGTGCCGTGGGCGGCCTCATACTCATAAACGCCGGTCGGGGAAACGAGGACGGAGGTCATCATGGCCAGGGAGCCGTAAGCGGTGGAAACCATGTCGCTCATGACATCGCCGTCATAATTCTTGCAAGCCCAGATGAAGCCGCCGTTGGAACGGATCACGCGGGCAACGGCATCATCAATGAGCGTGTAGAAATACTCGATGCCGGCCGCCGCGAACTTCTCCTTGTACTCATTCTCGAAGATCTCTGCGAAAATATCCTTGAAGCGGTGGTCATACTGCTTGGAAATGGTGTCCTTGGAGGCAAACCAGATGTCCTCCTTGCGGTCGAGGGCATAATTGAAGCAGGCGCGTGCAAAGCCGGCAATGGAATTGTCGCGGTTGTGCAGACCCTGGATGATGCCGTCCTCGGTGCCGAAATCATAGATGAGCTGGCGTGTCTCATTGCCGTCCTTGTCGGTGTAGACAAGCTCGGCCTTGCCGCCGCTCTTGATCTGCATTTCGGTATTCTTGTACACATCGCCGTAGGCATGACGGGCAATGGTGATGGGTTTCGTCCAGGTCGGAATATACGGCGTGATGCCCTTGACGAGAATGGGTGTGCGGAATACGGTGCCGTCGAGAATGGCACGGATGGTGCCGTTGGGAGACTTCCACATTTCGGTGAGGTTGTACTCCGGCATTCTGGCAGCATTCGGGGTAATGGTCGCGCACTTGACGGCAACGCCGTATTTCTTCGTTGCCTCTGCGGAATCAAATGTTACCTGATCCTTGGTCTTCTCGCGGTTGACCAGTCCCAGGTCATAATATTCGGTGTTCAGCTCAACATAGGGCGTAATGAGAATGTCCTTGATCCACTGCCACAGGATCCTTGTCATCTCGTCGCCGTCCATCTCCACAAGGGGAGTGGTCATTTTGATTTTATCCATGGGAATTTTCCTCCTTTAGTG
>CACZPI010000073.1 GCA_902783005.1 uncultured Ruminococcus sp.
CGGTGATGTGGTCGATCTGTTCACCAATATGGATATGACCGACACAGAGGACAGCAAGGACTTGCTCGGTCGCACCTATGAATACTGTATCGCTCAGTTTGCCGCATACGAGGTGAATGCAAATGTACATCCAGATCGACCGCGAAAGCAGCGAACCGGCCTATATGCAGATCTACCGCGAGATGCGAAGCAAAATCATTGCAGGCGCATTCGTGCAGGGGGCAAGGCTGCCGTCGAAGCGGCGGCTTGCGGAGGACTGCCTTGTCAGCACTCCGACCGTGGAGCATGCCTACCAGCTCCTTTGTGAGGAGGGCTACCGCGAAATACGCCCGAGGAGCGGCTGCTATGTGAAATATGCCCCCGACCGCTTTTTCACGGTTTCCGCAGTGAGTGAGACCGGCATTCAGGCGGCATCTGAAGCTGTCACGCATCATGAAAATATCCCTTTCTCCGCAGTTGCTGCCATGTACAGAAAGGTCATTCTCGACCACGGCGAGGGCATCTTGGTGAAGTCGCCAAACAACGGCTGTCCACGGCTCCGCGATGCCATAGCCCGATACCTTGCAAGATGCAGAAGCATCACGGTATCGAGCGAGCAGATCATCGTTGGCTCCGGTGCGGAATACCTGTACGGCCTCTGCATCCAGAAGCTCGGCGTGAAAAGACAGTTGCCCTTTGGCCGAGTGGCTCGACAGCGGGGAATTTGAGCGCACCATTAACAGGGTGAGAAATACGCAAGGCCTATAAACCAAGCCCCCGGACGCCGTGTCCGAGGGCTTTGACTGTTATCAGAGATACCATTCTTTTCTCCGCAGCTGCGTATAGGGACGGCGCCGGCGGATCTCCGCCGACTGGGCAAGGTCAATGTCCGCATAGAGGAGCTGCGCTGTATCATCCGCCTTGACGATGCAGGTGCCGTTTGCATCACAGATGATGGACTCTCCGGAGAAGACCATCTCCCCCTCCTGCCCGACCCGGTTGCACATAGCGGCGACCACGGAGTTCTGGAACGCCTGCACGCGCACCTCCCACTCAAACAGCTCGGAGGGCTCTGCCTTGGTGTTGGCGGTCGGGATCAGGATCAGGTCAGCGCCCATGAGCGCCAGTGTGCGAAAGCTATCCGGATAGTGCCGGTCAAAGCAGACCACGATGCCGATTTTTCCGAATGCGGTATCGAACACCCGGAACCCCTCGTCGGACGGCGCATAGTAATCCTGCTCGTAGAACTGCGGTGCCTGCGCGATGTGCACCATCTTCTGCACCCCGATGATCCTTCCGTCCGCACCGATGAGGACGCTCGCATCATAATACTTCCCATGCTCGAACAGGTACAGATTCGGCACCGCCATGATGCCGCATTCCCGGCAAACGGACTGAAACTCCCGGACGGTCTCGCTGTCGATGGTGACCGCATAGTCCGCGGCATCCTGCCCCGGATACTGCGGAAAGAACGGCGTGAGCTGCACCTCCGGGAACAAAATGAGGTCGGCACCGTGTTGTGCTGCCTCCCGGATGGCGGCAAGGCTCCGGGTGAGATTGTCCTGCACATTGCCGACAGGCTGCATCTCGTATAAGGCTAATTTCATGATATTCCCTCCTCCCGGAATGTCAGGCGCATCTGGTACCACTGCACTCCGCCATGCGTGGACTTTTCCGTCACGCCCTCGCTGACAAAACCGAATTTCCCGTAATAATGCAGCAGCGCTTCCTTGCACGTCAGGACAAGCCCACGCCGCCCCTGCGTCCTTGCATCCGTGATGCACTGCCGCAGCAAACGCTCTGCGCATCCTTGCCGCCTTGCCTCTGGGACGGTGTTCACGCCGAAGATCATCTGCCATGCGCCGTCCTCGTTGTGAAGGGCGGCATTTTCGTACATCTCATCGCATAGATCCGGTTTATCTGTCACCAAGCCGTCCACAAACGAAAGCAGACGGTCATGCTTATCAAACAAAAGCCAGAAATGACTGCCATAGGCGGCCACGCGCGCAGCAAACTGCTCTGCGGATGCTGCCTCTGCCGTCGGAAAACAAGTTTCCTCCACTACGGCAAGCTGCGGTACATCGGAGGGCAGCGCATGTCGGATATAGCGCATAAGCGATACCTCTTTTCTGTAAGGAATTTACCTTTTCAAGTATACCATATCTATTTCAAAATAGCAAGAAGCCCCACTATCAAAAAAACTGATAATCCCCTATCAAAACCAAGTATTGGACAAATCACAAAAGCCGTGCTATAATCAGAACATAGCAAAACCACGAAAGGAGCGGTACACATGAACTCTCAACAACAGAATACATGGCACCAGCTCCGCTCGATCGTGGAGGGGCTTGACCGAATGTGGTGTTCCACACGATGTCGCCGCAAGGCGTAGGATTTATGTGTAAGAGATGCAGAGATAAGAGGTTAGAATTGCAGATACCGTTGCTCATTGGCGTATCTGAAGGTTACTTCCAAATCAAAATTTATCCATAATCAACACGGGACAGAAGTCCCCTACAGAAATCACAGGAGGAAATAATCATGGCAGAGAAAAAGCTTCATTTTGAAACGCTCCAGCTCCATGTCGGACAGGAGCAGGCAGATCCGGCATCCGATGCAAGAGCCGTTCCGATCTATGCGACCACATCCTATGTGTTCCATAACTCCCAGCATGCCGCTGACCGCTTTGGCCTGCGGGATGCGGGCAATATCTACGGCAGACTGACGAACTCCACGCAGGATGTGTTTGAAAAGCGCATCGCGGCACTTGAGGGCGGCGTGGCAGCGTTGGGTCTGGCATCCGGCGCAGCAGCCATCACCTATACCATTGAGGCACTTGCCAAGGCGGGCGAGAACATTGTTGCCTCCAAGACGATCTATGGCGGCACCTATAACCTGCTGGCGCACACTTTGCCGCTCTACGGCATCGAGACGACCTTCGTTGACCCAGAGGAGGAGGGCGCCTTCGAGAAAGCGATCAACGACAAGACCAAGGCGATCTTCATCGAAACGCTCGGCAATCCGAATTCCAATGTCATCGACATCGAGAAAGTCGCCAAGATCGCACATGCGCATAATATCCCGCTGGTCATCGACTCGACCTTTGCAACACCCTATCTGGTGCGCCCGATCGAGTACGGTGCAGACATTGTGGTGCATTCCGCAACCAAGTTCATCGGCGGCCACGGCACAGCCATCGGCGGTGTGATCGTGGACGGCGGTACGTTCGACTGGGGTGCATCCGGGAAGTATCCGTGGATCTCCGAGCCGAATCCGAGCTACCACGGCGTATCGTTCACGGCGGCGGCAGGTGCAGCGGCATTTGCGACCTATATCCGTGCGATCCTGCTGCGTGATACGGGCGCATCCATCTCGCCGTTCCATGCGTTCATCTTCCTGCAAGGTCTCGAAACGCTGTCTCTGCGCGTGGAGCGCCATGTCGAGAATGCGCTGAAAATCGTGGATTATCTTGCCAAGCATCCGCAGGTAGAGGCGGTGCATCATCCGTCTTTAGAGTCTGAACCGAGCCATGCTGTGTATCAGAAATACTTCCCGAACGGCGGCGGCAGCATCTTTACCTTTGAGATTAAGGGCAGCGAGGACGATGCGAAGAAGTTCATCGACAATCTGCCGATCTTCTCGCTGCTCGCGAATGTGGCGGATGTGAAGTCGCTCGTCATCCATCCGGCATCGACCACGCACAGCCAGCTCACCGGCGAGGAGCTGCTCGACCAGGGCATCAAGCCGAATACCATCCGCCTGTCCATCGGTACGGAGCATGTGGATGATCTGATCGATGCGCTCGATACAGCGTTTGCGGCGATCAAGTAATGATATGAGCCTTTGTAAATACCTCCTAAATTTAGATAACCTGTAATATGTGTGATCTCCCAGTTTCATATATTCCGGTATGGCACGGCTTCTCCCGTCCGGGAGAGGCTGTTGTCATGTGCGAGAAACATCGCTGTATGAGAAAGCTCCCATACAGCGATGTTTTATACAATATCCGGCACGACAATATGCCCCGCTCCGCCGCAGTATATCGCAATTTTTGAGTTATCAGCTAAATTGATATATGTCAATCAAAAACAAGTATCATCCGATTCGTTGACAAATGCGCTGCTGCGTGTTATGATAATAGAAATGCTACAGAATGGAGGGCTTTCTATGACAATGTGCAGCCGGAATCGAATGATGTGTATGTGTGCGATGATTCCCGAACCCACGGTATCGCGCAGTTTCTGTATGCACATTTTCGGTTGAGATACAGCAGCATGATACAGAGGTCGGAAGCGCAGGCTTCCGTTTTTATTTCCCGAAATGAGGTGAATTATGACTTTACAGCAAATCTATTACCTGCTGACCATCGAGGAAAGCGACTCCATGAACAAAGCCGCCGAAAAGCTCTTTGTCGCACAGCCGACACTGACCAGTGTGGTCAAGGAGGTCGAGGCGGAGATCGGCATTCCCATTTTCCTGCGCACGCACAAGGGCGTGATCCCGACTGCGGAGGGCAAGGAATTTCTGGTCAAGCTCCGCGCACTGTATCAGCAGTACGAGGACATCGTACAGTCCTACGGAGAAAACGGCACCTTCCGCAGAATATTCAGCGTGTCCATGCAGCACTATTCCTTTGCGGTCAAGGCGTTCATTGAAATGACCAAGCATTTTGATACAAGCCAGTATGATCTGGCGCTGCGGGAGACCCGGACGGTCAATGTGATACGCGATGTCGGCAGTCTGAAAAGCGAGATCGGGATACTGTACATCAGCGAGCAGAACCGTCGGGTACTGCAAAAGCTGCTGCGGGAGCAGGAGCTGGAATTTCATCTGCTCATCAAATGTCCCGCCTGTGTCTACCTTGCAAAGTCCCACCCGCTTGCCGGTGAGAAGGAGCTGAGCATCCGGCAGCTGGAGCCGTACCCATGTCTTTCTTTTGAGCAGGGTTCGGACACGAATATTTATTTTGCAGAGGAGATCTGGAGTGAGCATATCTATGCCAAGACCATCAAGGTAACTGACCGTGCGACCATGATGAATTTGCTGGAGGGACTGGACGGGTATACACTATGTTCGAGCATTTTCAACGAGAGACTCAGCAACGATCAGTTCCTTGTGATACCGTTTAAGGAAAGTGCGGACAGTCCGAATACGATCATGGAGATCGGCTATATTACGAAGAAAAACGCCGCACTCAGCCGGATGGGGGAGCAATTTATCAAGGAAATCGAGCGCTATCTTGCCGAGATCAGGAAAGAGAGGTAAGCCATGCCGATACGATTACAGGAAAACATGCCCGTTCTGCAAAAGCTGGAGCTGGAAAATATCTTTGTGATGTCCGAACAGCGGGCAAACAGTCAGGATATCCGTCAGCTAAAGATCGCCATTGTCAATATCATGCCGAAAAAGGAGCAGACCGAATTGCAGCTTTTGCGACTGCTGTCAAATACCGCACTACAGGTCGAGGTGACCTTTCTGCGGCTGGTGACGCATCAGTACAAGAACGTGACGAGTGACTATCTGAATCAATACTACAAGCCTTTTTCAGATATTCGTGCGCAGAAATTTGACGGTCTCATCATCACCGGAGCGCCCGTGGAGAATCTGGAATTTGAACAGGTGGACTACTGGGAGGAGCTGTCGGAGATCATGGCGTGGAGCAAAACGCATGTCACCTCTGCGCTGTACCTGTGCTGGGCGGCACAGGCGGGGCTGTACTACCATTACGGTATTCAGAAATACCCTTTGCCGGAAAAGCTCTCCGGCATCTACCAGCACTACGTCACAACGGCGAATGCCGAGCTGACACGGGGCTTCGATGATGTATTCTTTGCGCCGCATTCCCGCTACACGGGCATCCATGCGGACGATGTGCGGCGGACGGACGGTATCGACATTCTGGCAGAATCAAGGGAGGCAGGCCCCTATATTGTCGCATCCCGGGACGGCAGGCAGATCTTTGTCAACGGTCACCCGGAATACGATGTGGGAACACTGGCAAGTGAGTACTGGCGCGATCTGGGGAAGGGGCTGCATCCTGCCGTTCCGCAGAACTATTTTCCCGGCAATGACCCATCGAGTGCGCCGGCGATGAAGTGGAAGGCGCATTCCAATCTGCTGTTTGCCAACTGGCTGAATTATTTTGTGTACCAGATCACACCGTATGAACTATAAGAAAGGAGTCGGAATGATGAGAAAAGCGTTATTGTTATTTCCTCTGCTTGCATTGCTGTCCCTGCTGACAGCGTGCGGCGGAAACGGCGAAACGCCTGCCGCAGCAAATGTGCAGACAAATGACTGCTGCATTGCCACGGAAAGCGCCGCTGTCCCGGATTGCTGCCAGGCGGCAGAGCCGGAAGCAAGTACGACCGCACCTCCCGCCCCGGGCGGCTGCTGCGGTTAATCAGGAGTGCACTGCCGTGTGAAAACGGCAGTGCTTTTTTGATAACCGGGCATCAAAAAAGCTGATAATTCACAATATTTCTGATACTCCATCCTCAAAAACGAGTATTGGACAAAGCTTCTCTCCCATGGTATAATAAACGCATAGCCCGGAACATACCGGCTAAATAGAGAATATGCAAGGAGAGATTTATGATGAAAACAAACAAAGCGCGCACAGCGGCACTTTTCATTGCTGCCATTCTTTCAGCGGTTTCCCTGACAGCCTGCTCCGGCAGCAGCAGTTCCAATGATGATACTGTCGGAAATACGAACAGCACCGCCGCACCGGCAGCAGAATCCAAGGCGGAGACGGCTGCCCAGACCGAGGAGGAAGCCGCGACCGCAGAGCTGAAGCATTTCAGCATCGGCTATCTGCCGTCCACCGGACATCTGCTCTACTTTGTGGCGAAGGAAGAGGGCTTCTTCGAGGCAGAGGGACTTGACGCCGAGCTGCAGCTCTTTGACAGCAACAACAACATGCTCAGCTCTCTTGAATCCGGCAAGCTCGATGCGGGCGCACTCGGCAGCACTGAGGTCGTCTCCTACCTACAGCAGGGCTACGACCTGACGCAGATCGGCGGTATCATGACAGAAGGACATGCCCTTCTCGTCAAGCCTGAGATCGTGGAGGGTGTGGATCCGGAGGACTACAGTCTGGAGCTGCTGCGCGGAAAGCGCATTGCCGTTGTTCCACTCGGAACGCAGGACATTGTCTGGCGCATCGGCTTCCGCGAGGCGGGGCTGGACGTCGGAACAGATGTAGAGTTCGTGGACGTGGAGAGCGGCACGGCGGCATTTGCGGCACTCAATAATGCCGACATTGACGGTGCGCTGGTGTTCACGCCGTTCCGTGCGCAGGGCGTCAACGACGGCTATGTGATCTTGGATTATTCCGGTGAGATCGAGGGCTTTGAGAAGCATCCGTGCTGCCGTAACATTGCCGAGACGGAGAAAATCAATGCCGACCCGGATGCCTATAAGGCTTATCTGAAAGCACTGATCCAGGCTTATAAGTTCTATCAGGAAAATCAGGATGAGACGGTCGAGGACATTGTGAAGTATGTCAGCGTTGACCCGGATATCATCCGGCAGGAGACCTACGGCGAGCATATCAGCTCCTATCCCGACCCGGATAAAAAGACCATCGTAGAGTGGAAGGATCACATGGTCGATCTCGGTTTCTTTGAGGATTTTGATATTGAGTCCCATGTCAATACCGAGCTTTACAAATCGGCACTGGATGAGGTGATCTCCGAGCACCCGGAGGATGTGGATTTCTATGCCGATATGGTGACGCATTATGAGGAGTACGACAGTTAAGGCGGCGATAGCATGAGTAAAATAGAGATCAGAAATATCTCCATGGATTATGTGGAGAAGAATACCCGCTTCACGGCATTGCAGAATGTATCACTCACCATCGAAAAAGGCGAATTTGTCAGTCTCCTCGGCTCTTCCGGCTGCGGAAAGAGCACCCTCCTGAGCATTCTGGAGGGACTGCGCAGTCCGGTCGAGGGGGAGGTCTATATCGATGGCGAGCGTGTCAACGGCCCCGGGAAAAACCGGGCCGTGGTGTTCCAGAACTACTCCTTGTTCCCGTGGATGACGGCGAAAAAAATGTGGTCTACGGCATCGAGCAGACCGCCCGCACGCTGTCCCGTCAGGAACGGCAGGCGCGTGCGGAGAAATTTCTGCAAAAGGTGGAGCTGACGGACTATCAGAACAAATTCCCTCTCCAGCTCTCCGGCGGACAGCAGCAGCGCGTTGCCATTGCAAGAGCGCTTGCGATGGATACGGAGATCCTGCTGATGGACGAACCGTTCGGCGCACTTGATCCGCGCACCAGAGTCTCCCTGCAAAAGCTCCTGCTCTCGCTGTGGCGCAGTGAGGAGGGCGAGAAGAAAACGGTCGTCTTTGTAACGCATGATGTGGACGAGGCGATCTACCTGTCTGACAGGATCATCGTTATGCAGCCGAATCCTGGCAGGATCTACAGAGAGGTACATGTACCGTTCCCGCGTCCGCGCGATTACGATGCGCTCATCGGAACAAAGGAATATCAGCAGTTCCGCAGTGAGCTGGTGGAGCTGTTTTACCGCAGTGACCTAGCAGAGGAGGCGGTCGGATGACATGGCGCGAACGCTTTCTCCGGATCCCACATATCTGGTTTCTGGCGCTTCTGCTCATCCAGCTGCTGCCGGATGCAAAGGAGGGAGACTACTATCCGGCGTATGTGATCGGATCTGCGGTCATCCTGGAACTGTTCTACCTCCTGGTATCCCTCCTCAGCCGTAAAAAAGAGACGATCTCCGAGACCGGGAAGCTCCTCTCCGTGGTCGAGATCCTTGTGCTGCTCTGGGTGCTGTTCGGGTCGAAGCTCGACAGGCTGAATGCGAAAATGTTCCCCGCTCCCGGCATCGTGTTTCACCAGTTTATCGAGGACACACAGCCGCTTTTAGCAGCCGTCTGGATCTCACTCCGGACGATTCTGGAGGGCTTTTTGCTGGCGCTCGTGATCGCCGTTCCGATGGGTCTGATCCTTGGCTGGTTCAAGGCGGTGCGCTCAACGGCAAGCTATGTGGTGCGGTTTGTCAGCGCCATCCCGCCGATCGTGTACATTCCGTATGCGATCGCGCTGTTTCCGAGCATGAATGCGGCAAAGGTGTTCATCATCTTTGTGGCATCCTACTGGCCGATTTTGTCCGGTACTATGACAGGGGTCGTCAATATCGATCGCGGCATCCTCGATTCCGCAAGGGCGCTGGGCGTGGGGCATCTCTCTATGCTGCTTCATGTGATCCTTCCGGGCGCACTCCCCTACATTTTCAACGGCATGAATCAGGGGCTTGGCATCTCCTTTATTCTGCTGACATCGGCGGAGATGATCGCGGCAGATTCCACCAATCCCGGTCTTGGCTTCTACATCTGGAACTTCTCGAATTTTGCAAATTACAAGCGTGTAATTCCGGCAATCATTGTACTTGGCATCACGATCTGCCTGATTTTGTTTGTCATCAAAAAAATTCAGGTTTTTCTGCTCCGATGGAGAGCGCCGGTATAAAAACGAAATCACCATTATCCTTTCCCGGAGTCGGTCATGTTCTGTGACCGGCTCTTTCCTATCCTGCCTATCAGTTCCTTTTAGACTGCATACTCAAAATAAACAATTGGACAAAACGGCGTAGGGATGCTATAATGTAAGCATAGAAAAACGAAAGGAGCTGTTTGTGATGAGAAAATCGTGTTGTTGTTCCAAAGTACAATCTATCGTTATGAAACAGAGGAACAGCACTTCGTATAGACCCCGTGTGCGCTGACGCATATCGGAATGAAATTTACGGAGAATGCAGAGCTCTTCTGTATTCTCCGTTTTTGTGTCTATACAGGACGGAGGCAGGTATGATAAAGCATCAGGAAAGTCAGACGGCAAAGCTCTGCGCATTTGCCCGAGGCTGGCATTCCAACACAGCAAAGCAAAAGCTGTTTGACGACTATCTTGCGTATGACATGATGGGGGGAGACGAATTTGAACGGCAGAGGGCATTGATCCGCGATGCCTACACAGACGGCAGCCCGGAGGATTTCGTTCGTTTTGTCAACACCTATTTTGTGCCGATACCTCTTGCCCGGATCCGGTTCACAGAGGATAGGCTCGCAGCGTTTGCCGAGGACAGAGTGCAGTATGTGATCTGCGGTGCGGGTGCGGATACCTTCTCGTTCCGGAATGCAGATCCGGATATTGAGATTTTTGAGGTAGACCACCCGGACACCCAGCTCTATAAGCTCGGACGCATTCGGGAGCTGCAATGGAATATCCCGAAAAATGTGCATTTCGTTCCGGTCGATTTTGAGCGTGAAACGATGATCGGCAAGCTCCTGCAGGCGGGATTTCATCCGGGATGGAAAACATTTTTCAGCATCCTCGGTGTGAGCTACTATCTGACACTTCCCGTATTCACCAAAACGCTCGAACAGATCGCTGCCCTGTCGGCGCTTGGGAGCGTACTGGTATTTGACTATCCGGAGAAAGGCGCATCCCCGGCGGAGCGTGTCACCCGCCTTGCCCAGATCACACACTCACTCGGAGAGCCGATGCAGGGCGGATTCCGGTACAATGATGTATCGCGGGCGCTGTTCGGTCTTGGCTTCCAGATTGACACCTTCCTCCCGCCTGCAAAGGTGCAGGAAACCTATTTCCGAAACAGAAGTGATGGACTCACCGCTTTTGAAAATGTCAATCTGCTGTCCGCAGTCTATACCAGCGGACGGAGTTATGAGTAAAGGAGAATTATCATGAGTATCACCATTTTTACTTCCGAATCCGTAACAGAGGGGCATCCCGACAAGGTCGCCGATAAGATCTCGGATGCCATTCTGGATGCATACCTGAAACAGGATGCCCATGCACGCACCGCTGTGGAGACGCTGCTGAAAAACAACACGGTCGTGCTCGCCGGGGAGATCAATTCCACTGCGAATGTCGATATTGAAAAGGTCGTCCGCAAGACGATCAATGCCATCGGATATGACCGTGAGGCTCTGGGGTTTGACGGCCATACTGCACAGATCATCAATCTGCTTGACCGCCAGTCCCCCGATATTGCACAGGGTGTGGATTCTGCACTGGAGGTCAGGGCGGAGCAGGGTACCGAGATCGGTGCAGGCGATCAGGGCATCATCTTCGGCTATGCAAGCAATGAAACACCGGAGCTGCTGCCGCTGCCGATCGCGCTGGCACATCGTCTTGCCATTCGCCTGACGGAGGTCAGAAAAAATCACACGCTCCCCTATCTTCGTCCGGACGGCAAGACACAGGTCTCGGTACGCTATGAGAACGGAAAAGCCGTTGGCATCGACACCGCCCTTGTCTCTGCACAGCACGGTGAGAACGTTTCACAATCGGAGCTGAAAGAGGACATCATCCGTCATGTGATTCGTCCGGTGATTCCGGAGAAATGGCAGGATGGGAGCATTCGGGTTCTCATCAACCCGACAGGGCGCTTTGTCATCGGCGGTCCGGTCGGCGACAGCGGTCTGACCGGGCGCAAGATCATTGTGGATACCTACGGCGGCGCTGCGCGTCATGGCGGCGGTGCTTTCTCCGGTAAGGATGCGACGAAGGTAGACCGCAGCGCCGCATACGCAGCACGATGGGCGGCAAAGGATATCGTTGCTGCCGGACTTGCAGACAGAGCCGAGATCCAGCTTGCTTACGCCATCGGTGTGGCGGCTCCGGTATCTGTGAATGTCAATACCTTTGGCACCGGCATCCTCCCGGATGAGCAGATACAGGCGGCAGTCACCAGGGTATTTGATTTCCGCCCGGGGGCAATTATCGAGGCATTAAAGCTCCGGAAGCCGATCTACAGCCAGACGGCAGCATACGGCCACTTCGGCAGAACAGATGTGGAATTCACATGGGAGAAAACCGACAGAGCCGATGCACTCAGAGAGGCGGCAGGGGTATGAAACGGATCGCAAGCTTCTCCGTGAATCATGATGTACTGGATCGTGGCGTGTATGTATCGCGTATCGACGGTGATGCTGTGACATACGACATTCGGATGAAGAAGCCGAACAATCCGGAGCATGACTACATTTCTCCGAAGGCACTGCACACGATCGAGCATCTGCTTGCGACATACGTCCGGAATTCGGAGTATTCCGACAGCATTATCTACGCCGGACCAATGGGCTGCCGCACCGGATTCTATCTGGTCGCAAGAGATACGGTCACAAAGCCGCAGATCCTGTCACTCCTTGTAAGAGCCTATCAGTATATGGCAGATTTCAAGGGGACGATTCCCGGCTCGGCAAGAGCGGAGTGCGGGAACTATCTGGAGCATGACCTTGCGGAAACCAAGCGTGAGGCAGAGGAATATCTTTCGATCCTGCGGGGACTGTCCGAACAGGATATGCAGTATAAGGAGGCATAACCATGGGAAATTTTAAGAACATCAACACCGCCCTCATCCACGGCGGCATCTCCAAGGATGAGCGCACCGGCGCAGTGAATGTGCCGATCTACCAGACCTCGACCTATCAGCAGGACGGTCTGGGCAAAATACGGGGGTACGAATATTCCCGCACCGGCAATCCTACCCGTGAGGCGCTTGAAGCGCTCATCGCCGAGCTGGAAGGCGGCTATGCAGGCTTTGCATTCGGTTCGGGCATGGCGGCGACAACGGCAGTTTTGAGTCTGTTGCACAGCGGCGACCGTGTGCTGATCTCCAGCAACGTCTACGGCGGCACCTTCCGGGTGCTCGACAAGGTATTCAATCATTTCAATATTCTGTATTCCATCGCCGATACGACCGATCTTAACACCTTTGAACAGGCGATCACACCGGAGGTCAGGGCGGTCATGATCGAAAGCCCTGCCAATCCCCTGATGACCGTGACGGACATTGCCGCGGTTGCGCAGATTGCACATCAGCACGGTTTACTTGTCATCGTAGACAACACTTTTATGACGCCCTATCTGCAAAGACCGTTGGAGCTGGGCGCAGATATTGTGGTACACAGCGCGACAAAGTACCTCGGCGGGCATTCAGATGTGGTAGCGGGTCTGGCGGTCGTTTCGACAAAGGAGCTTGCCGACCAGATTGCATTTATCCAAAATTCCACCGGAGGGGTGCTGCCGCCGTTTGATTCGTTCCTGCTCATCCGGGGTATCAAGACCCTCGGCGTGCGTATGGACAGACATGTGGAAAATGCAGTCAAGGCAGCCGAGTTTCTTAAAAAACATCCTGCCGTCAAGCAGGTCTATTATCCCGGTCTCCCGGATGCACAGGGCTATGAGATCAATCAGAAGCAGGCGAAAAACGGCGGTGTGATGATCTCCTTTGAGCTGCATGAAAATTATGACATTGGCGTATTTTTCGAGAGCCTGAAGCTCATCATGCTCGCGGAAAGCCTCGGCGGTGTGGAGTCGCTGGTGTGCCATCCGTCCACGATGACCCATGCGGCCATTCCGGCAGATATTCGTCAAAAGGTCGGCATCACAGACGGTCTAATCCGGCTGTCCACCGGCATTGAGGATATTGCGGATATTCTCGCCGATCTGGAGCAGGCGATCGCCAAAAGTGAGGTGAAATAACATGCGTTACTATGGATCCATGCAGGCGCTGATCGGCAATACCCCGCTCGTCAGACTCCCGCATCTGGACATTCCGACGGGTGTGAATCTGTTTGCAAAGCTCGAATTATGGAACCCCTCCGGCAGCGTCAAGGACAGGACGGGGCTGTATATGATACGCGATGCAGAGGAGCGGGGACTGCTGCATCCGGGCAGCACCATTGTAGTCGGCACTGCCGGAAATACGGGGCTTGGCATTGCCTTTGCCGCACTGAACAGAGGGTACCGTCTGGTGTTTGTCGTGCCGACAAAATTTTCTGCTGAAAAGCAGGCACTGCTCCGTGCGCTCGGTGCCGAGGTCATCAATACGCCCCGGGAACTGGGAATGCTTGGTGCAGAGAGGCGTGCCGAGGAGCTGACGCAGGAGATCCCCGGCGCCGTGACGCTCGACCAGTTCAAGAACCAGAGCAATCCGCAGGCACACTACGAAACCACAGGACGGGAGATTTGGGAAGCACTGGACGGTCAGATCGACTATGTCGTAGCAGGTGCCGGAAGCGGCGGTACCTATACCGGAATCCTGCGATATATCAAGGAGCGCAAACCGGATGTACAGGGTATTCTCACCGACCCGGTCGGGTCTACGATGGGCGGCGGTGAGCATGCCGATTACAATATTGAAGGCATCGGCAACGACTTCATTGCCGAGACGATGGATATGTCCTTGGTCGATGCCGTCATCAAGGTCACGGATGACGAGGCATTTTCCCATGCCCGGCTGCTGGCAAAGCGGGAGGGCATCTTTGCCGGCTCCTCCTCCGGTGCGGCACTTGCGGCTGCGCTGAAGCTCATCCAGAGCGGCATCACCGGGAATGTAGTGGCGGTATTTCCCGACAGGGGAGACCGGTATTTCAGTACGGGTTTGTATGCATAAATGACAGGAGTTCGCCTTTGGAGGATAAACCTCCGAAGGCGGACTCTTAATTTTTGCGATAATGCATTCTCAAAAACAAGAATTGGACAAAACGGCGAAATATTGGTATAATAGGCATATACCAATCACATAAGGAGAGGATCAGAAAAATGGCAAAACGAACGATCAATCTCGATATGACCGCCTGCGACAACCGTGAAATGCGCATCGGTTCGATCACCTCTTGGGACGGCAGCGCCTCTGAGCTGGTGGAGGCCTCCGGCTACGAGGAGCGCGGGAAGGGCGAAAAGCGAAGGGGCTGTGCAGGGGGAAAGGGTAAGCTATGTCAGCTGTGTGAGCTGAACATGCCGTTCTCCCAGCAGACCATGTGTGCCAATGCGATCGTGGGGTGTCAGATCGGCAACATCACCGACTGCATCCTCATCGACCACGGCCCCATTGGCTGCTCGGCAAACCATGCACGGTTCAATTTAGGCTATAAAATGGGGCTGATCCGGAGAGGGAAGCCCGTGGAGAATCTGCGGATATTCAGCACGAATCTGAAGGAGCGGGACATGGTATTCGGTGCCAGTGACCGTCTCCGCCAGACGATACAGGATGCCTACGACCGCTACCATCCGAAGGCAATCTTCATTTCCATGAGCTGCTCTACTGCAATTATCGGGGAGGATATCGACAGCGTGGCAGACGAGAAAGAAGCGGAGCTTGGTATCCCGGTCGTACCGCTGCACTGTGAGGGCTTCCGCTCCAAGCATTGGAGCACCGGCTTCGACATTTCCCAGCATGGTGTCGTCCGTCAGATCGTCAAGCGCAACCCGAAGAAACAGCCCGATCTTATCAATATCGTTGCACTGTGGGGAACGGATCATTTCACGGAAATGCTCAAACCCCTGGGACTGCGCGTCAATTACATGATCGACATGGCAAGCTATGATGAGCTGGCACAGGCATCCGAAGCCGTTGCGACCGCGACATTCTGTCACACGCTTGGTTCCTACATGGCAACTGCACTGGAGGAGCATTTCGGTGTACCGCAGATCGATGCGCCGCAGCCCTATGGCATTGCTGCCACAGATGACTGGCTGCGTGCCATTGCGAAGGTCGTCGGGAAAGAGGAGGAGACCGAAGCCTACATCCAGTCAGAGCATGAACGCATCCAACCAAAGCTTGACGAGCTCCGGGAAAAGCTCAAAGGCTTGAACGGATTTGTGATGACCGGCTCTGCATACGCGCACGGCCTGATCTCTGTTCTGCGTGAGCTTGGACTTGGCGTGGAAGGCTCCATTGTATTTCACCATGACCCGGTGTATGACAGCGGACATGAGCATCAGAACACGCTGAAATACCTTGTGGATACCTATGGGGATATTCCGCATTTTACCGTCAGCAAAACACAGCCCTTCCAGCTCTATGCCATTCTGAAGCGTGTACGGACAGACTTTGTCATCATCCGTCACAACGGTCTGGCTCCGGTTGCCGCCAAACTCGGCATTCCGGCTCTGGCAATGGGTGATGAGCATTTTCCGGTCGGATATGACGGCATCATCCGTGTGGGAGAGATCCTGCTGGATATTGTTGCGAGAAAGAAATTCAATCAGGTGCTTTCCCGTCATACTGATTTAGGCTACACAGATTGGTGGCTCAGTCAGGAGGATCCATTCGTTCTGGCGAGAAAGCCGGAGCTGCTCGATGAACCGATCCATGAGGAGAATGGAGGGAAATACGATGGCTAAACAGACAAAAAGCAACACCATTGTGCATCCGCGCTACGGCTGTGCCATTGGTGCAGCGTATACGGTCGCAGCAATTCCGGGCGGCGTTCCGATCGCGAACTGCGGACCGGGATGTGTGGACAAACAGTATTATGGCCTCTCCGGCTCAAATGGGTTTCAAGGCTCCGGTGTGGCAAGCGGCGGTGATATGCCCAGTGTCAATTTCGGTGAAAACGAGGTCGTATTCGGCGGTGCAAAAAAGCTGGATGGGCTGATAAAATCTTCCCTGAAAATCGTTAAGGGCGATTTGTTTGTGATTCTTACCGGATGCTCCGGCGAGCTGATCGGCGACAATGTAGAAAGTGTGGTCAAGACCTACAAACAGCAGGGCTACAACATCGTGTTTGCGGATACTGCCGGATTTAAGGGAAACAATCTGCGTGGCCATGAGATCGTGGTGAAGGCGATCATTGACCAGTTTGTCGGTGACTATAAAGGCAGACGGCGTAAAAAGCTCATCAATCTTTGGACGGAGATACCATATTTCAATACCTTCTGGCGCGGCGATCTTGCCGAGCTGAAACGGGTGCTGGAGGGTGCCGGGTTTGAAGTCAATGTGTTCTTCGGCCCGCAGAGCAAGGGCATTTCTGAGTGGAAGAGCATTCCAAGGGCATCCTTTAATCTGGTCGTTTCGCCGTGGGTCGGTGTCAGCATTGCAAAGCACCTCGAAAAGAAATACGGACAGCCGTATCTGCATATTCCGGTGCTGCCCATCGGCGAGGAGGCGACCTCTGCTTTCCTGCGCCGGGTCGTGGAGTTTGCCGGTATCTCACCGGAAATAGCGGAGAAATTTATTGCACGAGAGGCACATGAGTATTACTATTATCTGGAGCACTTTGCAGATTTCTTTGCAGAATACTGGTTCGGTCTGCCCTCCAAGTTTGCGGCAGTCGGGGACAGTGCCTATAACATTGCACTGACGAAATTTCTTGCCGATCAGGTGGGACTGATTCCGGTGCGGCAGATCATCACAGATGATCCCCCGGAGAAATTCCGGGAGAGTATTTCCGCTCTCTACCACGACTTAACAGAGGGTGTGGAGATCGACCCGGAATACATCGAGGACGGGTATCTGGTCGAGCAGGCGCTCTATGATACGGATTTCGGTACTGGCGTTCCGCTGATTCTCGGCTCCTCGTGGGAGAAGGATGTTGCCGCAGAGCGCAAGGGGCTTCTCCTTGAGGTTGGTACACCCGCCACGGAGGAGGTCGTCATCAACCGCAGCTATATCGGCTACCGGGGGGCATTGACGCTTCTTGAAAAAATTTATACCTCTACTGTCGGAGGAAAGTAAATTACGGCTCCCGGTGCAAGCAGCATCGGGAGCTTTTTCAATTTCCCCTATATATCAAAATAATTTAGATTTGTCGCTCAAAAGAAACAATTGGACAAACCCAATGCACCGTGCTATAATGTGATTATGCAAGATCCAAATTTCAATTAGCAGAAAGGAATGTAGGAATTATGAAAAGAAAAATTGCAGTGATTTCGGCGTTTGTGCTGGCATCCTGCGCACTGCTGACCGGATGCGGCAGCGGGAACACTGATTCCCGGACGGATACCGCATCGCAGTCTGCTGCGCAGACGGACGGAACAAAGAAAACCGTAAAGCTGAATGTCGGCTATCTTCCCTCACCCGGTCATCTTCTGTATTTTGTCGCAAAGGAAGAGGGACTGTTCGAGGAGGAGGGACTGGATGTCAATTTGGTACTGTTCAACGAGAATAACAGTGAGCTGGCATCTCTGGAATCCGGCAAGATCGATGTCGGCGCATTCGGCTCCAGCGAGCTTGTGACATATCTTGCGGACGGGCATGAGCTGACTGTATTCGGCGGTGCCATGATCGCAGGGCATGGTCTGATCGTCAAGCCGGAACTGGTCGAGGGCATTCCGGAGGAGGAGTGGACGCTCGATCTGCTCAAGGGCAAAAACGTCGGCGTAGAGGGCGTCGATTCCGGTCATATCGTATACCGTGCGGCTGTCAAAAAGCTCGGACTGGAGGACGAGGTCAATTTTCAGATCTTTTCCGACGGTGCCGATGCATACAACTCTCTGAAAAATGATGATATTGATGCCGCCATCCTGTATGCCCCCTACCGTATTCTTGCCGAGGATGAGGGCTATGTGATCTTCTCCAACAGCGGCACTGTGGAGGGGTATGAGGATCATGTATGCTGCCGGCAGGCGGCGCTTTCCTCCACCCTTGCCAATGAGCCGGATACTTATACAGCGTTCCTGCGTGCGCTCATCCGCGCCTATCATTTCTATCAGGAAAATCCGGATAAGACCATTGCCGATTCACAGATCTATGTGGACGTGGACGAGGAATCCCTGCGAAAGGATACCTATGACTATGATTCCCAGATCGCAAATCCCGACCCGGACATCACGGGCATGACCAACTTCTATGAGGCTTTGGTCTATACGGATTTCGTAGAGGAATTTGACATCTCGCAGGGGCTGTCCTCCGAGCTGTATGACAAGGCCTTGCAGGAAGTCGCAGCGGAAAACCCGGATGATGCGATTTATCAGTATCTGCTTGACTACCACAACGAGAGAGACTGATGGAGAAATTTAAACGGCTTTTTTCAGCAACGCAGATTCTGTTTCTGCTGAGTATTCTGGTACAATTTCTTCCGAACCGGACAGAACGTCCCGGGGAGCGCATCTATGCCATCGGATTGATCTTGATTTTGGGAGCAATGCAGGTGCTTACAGCGCTTGTGATGCCGCTGTCAAAGGACTATCGGACATGGAACGGTGTTTTCGGTTTTATCTTTGCAGCACTGGGGCTTTGGACACTGCTGACCGCAAAGCTTGCCGTGATCCCGCAGGACATTTTTAAGGCACCTGACATTGTGGCAGAGCAATTTGTAAAGGATCTGCCCCGGCTGATGAAGGATCTGGGTGCCAGTATGGTAACGATCACGGTGGGATATGTGCTGGCACTGGCGACAGCCATTCCAATTGGACTGTTTCTGGGGTGGAACGCCCAGATCGGCAGGGTAAGTGAGCACATTGCCGATTTCTTTGGCTCTATCCCGCCCATTGTGTTCATTCCCTATACGCTTGCCCTGCTGCCGACCTTCAAGAGCTGCTCCATATTTGTGATCTTTATTACTGCCTTCTGGCCGATCCTGTCCGGTACGATGAGCGGCGTGCAGAATGTCAGTGAGGAGACGATCAACAGTGCGAAGTCGCTTTGTGTATCGAAGCTCTCGATGCTGTTCCGGATCCTGCTTCCTGCGTCGCTGCCGCAGGTGTTTGACGGCTGCAATATCGGACTGCTGCTGTCCTTTATTCTGCTGACCTCCGCAGAGATGATCGGCGGAAACAGCGGCATCGGATTTTACATCCAGTATTATACGAATTTCGGCAATTTCACAAGGATCATGGTGGGTATCATTTTTCTTGGCATCATTGTGACGGTCGTCACCAATCTGGTGAAGCTTCTGGAAAATTGTCTGCTTCGCTGGAAAAAATAAGCATATTGAAATGGGAAAGGATATTTTCAATGGCAAGAAATATTCAATTAGATCTGGAAACGGTAGAAAACCGGGAAATGCGTCTCGGTTCCATTATTTCATGGGACGGCAGCGCCTCCGAGCTGGTGGAGCTGTCCCGCTATGAGGAGCGTGCGCTCCGTCACAAGGGCTGTCCCGGCGCCGGCAAGAACGGTGAGGGCTGCCGCCTGTGCGAGCTGAACATGCCCTTTAATCAGCAGAGCATGTGCGCCAATTCCATTGCTGCCTGTCAGGCAGGAAATCTGCGTGACTGCGTTTTGATCCAGCACTCCCCGGTCGGATGTACGGCACGAAATCCGGAGTTCAATCTGGCGTTCCGCAACGGTCTGGAGCGCCGCGGCATCAAGCCGCGGAACATCAACATCATGACGACCAATCTGCTGGAGAATGACATGGTATTCGGCGCATCCGAAAAGCTCAAAAAGGCAGCACGGGAGGCATACGAGCGATATAATCCCAAAGCGATCTTCTTCTCCATGAGCTGTTCGACTGCCATCATCGGCGAGGATCTGAGCAGCATTGCTGCCGAAATGGAGGATGAACTGGGCATTCCGGTCGCACCCATGCACTGCGAGGGCTTCCGCTCCAAGCATTGGAGTACAGGCTTCGACATTGCCCAGCATGCTGTGCTTCGCCATATTGTCAACAAGCATCCGAAGAAGCAGCCCGATCTCATCAACATCGTTGCCCTCTGGGGAACGGATTATTTTACGGAAATGCTAAAGCCTCTCGGTCTCCGGGTCAACTACATCATGGACATTGCAAGCTTTGATGAGCTGGCGCAGACCTCCGAGGCGGCATGTACCTCTGCATTCTGCCATACGCTTGGTTCCTATTTTGCAACGGCTCTGGAGCAGGAATATGGTGTGCCTCAGATTCGTGCTCCCCAGCCTTATGGCTTTGCCGGGACGGATGCATGGCTGCGTGCCATTGCAAAGCAGGTCGGCAAGGAAACGGAAGCGGAGGCTTTTATCGCCTCTGAGCACGAGCGAGTGAAGCCGAAGATCGACGCACTGCGGGCGAAGCTAAAGGGTGTCAGCGGCTTTGTCCTGACCGGCTCCTCCTATGCACATGGTCTGATCTCTGTTCTTCGTGATCTGGGGATCACGGTGGACGGCTCTGTTGTATTCCATCATGACCCTGTCTACGACGGCGGCTACGAGGAACAGAATACGCTGAAAACGCTGGTGGAGGAATACGGTGATATTCCGCATTTTACAGTCAGCAAAACACAGCCTTTCCAGCTTCCCGCACTCTTGAAGCGTGTGAAGGCAGATTTCATTATCATCCGTCATAACGGTCTTGCGCCGAATGCCGCAAGAATGGGCATTCCGTCCTTTGCTATTGGTGACGAGCATTTCCCGGTCGGCTACGACGGCATGATCCGTGTTGGTGAGGCAGTCATTGAAGTGCTTGCCCGCAAAAAGATGAATCAGGTTTTGCAGCGGCATGTGTCGCTGCCGTACAGCGATTGGTGGCTAAGCCAGAAGGATCCCTTCATTCTGGCAAAGCATCCGGAGGTTCTGGATGAAGCAGAGGAGGTGCAGGACTGATGGAAAAGAAAAAGCATACCACGATTACGCACCCGCATTATGCCTGCTCGATCGGCGCGGCGTATACTGTCTCCGCAATTCCGGGTGCTGTTCCGGTCATTAACTGCGGCCCCGGCTGCGTTGACCAGCAGTATTTTACCATGTCCTTCTGCAACGGCTTTCAAGGCTCTATTGGTGCAGGAGGCGGCGATATTCCGGGAACCAATTCCGGCGAAAATGAGATCGTTTTCGGCGGCGCCAAGAAGCTGGACGGTGTCATCAGATCGGCACTGAAGATCATGAAGGGCGATCTGTTTGTGGTGCTCTCCGGCTGCTCTCCGCAGCTTGTCGGTGACGATGTGGATTCCGTGGTGAAGAAATACCGTGAGCAGGGCTATCCGATCGTTCATGCCGAGGTTCCCGGCTTCAAGGGAAATAACCTGTGGGGACATGAGGAGGTCGTCATTTCCATCATTGACCAGTTTGTGGGAGAACAGAAGGGCAGACGGCGCAAAAAGCTTGTCAATCTCTGGATGGGAGCACCCTATTTCAACACCTTCTGGCGCGGTGACTACATCGAGATGAAGCGCATTCTGGAGGGGGCGGGCTTTGAGGTCAACGTGTTCTTCGGCAGCGAGAGCGCAGGCGTCTCTGAGTGGAAGAACATCCCAAAGGCGGCATTTAACCTCGTGGTCTCCCCGTGGCTGAATCTGCGGGTGGCAGAGCATCTTGAAAGGAAATACGGTCAGCCCTACCTGCATATCCCGATCCTGCCTGTCGGTGAAGAGGCGACGACTGCGTTTCTGCGGCAAGTAGTGGAGTTTGCCGGCATAGACAATGCGAAAGCGGAGCGGTTCATTGAAAAGGAGGCAGCAAGATATTACTACTTCTTTGACCACTTTGCAGATTTCTTTGCGGAATACTGGTTTGGCTTTCCGTCTCAGTTTGCCATCGTGGGGGATGCGGCTTACAATATTGCCTTGTCGAAATTCCTCGCCGATCAGATCGGTCTGATACCGGTCGGACAGATCATCTCCGACAATACGCCCGTGAAGCACCGTGATGCTGTTGCGGCACTGTATGCGGAGCTGTCCGAGGGTGTATCCGGCAATATGGAATTTATTGAGGACGGGTATCTCATTGAGAAAAAGCTCTCAGAGTATGATTTCGGCAGCGGAACGCCGCTCATTCTTGGCTCTTCTTGGGAGCAGGATGTGGCAGATGAGATCGGTGCGCTTCTTGTGGAGGTCGGCACCATCGCCACTGAGGAGGTTGTGCTGAACCGGACGTATGTCGGCTATACGGGGGCACTGCAATTTCTGGAGAAGATCTATTCAGCGGCGGTCAGCGGATAACCGATCATCATTTTTACCTATATCTCAAACTTTTTTAGAATGCACTCTCGAAAACAGGTATTGGACAAATCTGCCATCCCGTGTTATACTGTTAGCATAGTAAACAACAAAGGAGCGAATGCGAGTGGCAAAGAAAATCAACCTCGAAATCCGACCTGTATTATTATTTCCTGGAGCATTTTGCAGAATTTTTCTCGGAGTATTGGTTCGGTCTGCCGTCACAAGTAGCCGTCATCGGTGACAGCGCCTATACGCTTGCCTATACGAAATATCTGGCTTCGCAGATCGGCATGATTCCGGTGAAGCAAATCATCACCGACAACCCGCCGGAGAAATATCGCGAAGGCATCCGGGAGCTGTTCCGGAATCTGGCGGAGGGTGTTTCGGTCGAGCCGGAATTTATCGAGGACGGCTATCTGGTGGAGGAATCGCTCCGGCAGACGGATTTCGGCTCCGGTGTGCCGCTGATTCTCGGCACGACATGGGAGGCGGAGGTCGCCGCCGAAAAGGGCGGGCTGCTCATCGAGGTGGGACCGCCCACCACAGAGGAGGTCGCCATCAACAAGACGTACATCGGCTACCGCGGCGCATTCACGCTTTTGGAGCGTATCTATTCCGCGGCGGTGGGCGGTAAATAAAGAGGTGATACGATGGATTACAGAGTAGCAGTGGCATCATCGGACGGCATTGTGGTAAACCAGCATTTCGGTCATGCCGACCGATTTCACATCGTGGAGCTGCATCCGGAGGACGGTACACATCAATATGTCGAATCCAGAGACGTGCAGCACGTCTGTCGGGGACATGACCACAACGAGGCGGATTTTGACCGGGTGCTGGATGCACTCTCCGATGTGCAGGCGATCCTGGTAGCAAAGATCGGGCAGGGCGCCTCGGATTATCTGGAAAGCAAAGGAATGCTCGTTTACGAAGCCCCGTTTCTGATCGACCCGGTGATTGACAAGATTCTGAATGACAGGCTATGGGAGGTGGATGCATGGCAATCTCATACGAGGAGCTGACCGACAAGCACCCCTGCTATGCAAGGGGAAAGCGCGGCAATACCGGCAGAATCCATCTACCCATCAGCCCGACCTGCAACATCGAATGCCGCTTCTGCGACCGCAGGATCAACGACTTCGAGCAGCGCCCCGGCGTGGCATCCACGGTCATTAAGCCGGAGGAATCCATCGAGGTGATCGAAAAGTCCCTTGCGTTGTGTCCGGAGATCAAGGTCGCCGGCATTGCGGGACCGGGCGATACGCTCGCTTCGGATTATGCCCTCCAGACCTTCCGGCTCATCAAGGAGCATTTCCCCGATCTGGTCAAGTGCATGAGTACAAACGGACTGCTATTGGCAGAAAAAGCGGATGAGATCATTGAAGCAGATATTGATTCGCTCACCGTCACGGTCAATGCCGTTGACCCGGAAATTGAAGCGAAGCTCAACCGGGGCATTCTTTGGCACGGCAAGCACTATACAGGTGTCGAGGCAGCGGAAATTCTCATCCGGAATCAGCTTGAGGGGATCCGGAAGGTCAGTGCGGCAGGTATTACGATCAAGGTGAATACCGTGCTGGTCATCGGCATCAATGACGAACATATTGAAGAAATTGCAAGAACTGTGAGTGAGGCGGGTGCTTCCATCTACAACATCATCCCGCTGATTCCGCAGAATGAGCTGAAGGATTATCCCGCACCGACCTGTGCGCAGATCGATGGAGCAAGAGCGAGAGCGCAGAAGTATATTGACGTATTCCGTCACTGCCAGCGCTGCCGTGCAGATGCCATCGGTGTGCCTGGTGAGAAGGACTACGGAGATCAGATCTGGGTGCAGCGAATTGCGCATAAGGATACATTTTCGCATGGATAACGACGATTTCAAGCCCGCAGGAGCTTAATCCTGCATCAAACGGTCTGTGCTGTCTGCCCATTGACAGCGCAGCACCTCCGTTTTCAAAATCAGCAAAAAGGAGTAGAGATTTATGGCTAAGGAAATCAGACAGATCGCAATTTACGGAAAGGGCGGCATCGGCAAGTCCACCACCACGCAGAACCTCACCGCAGGACTGGTGGAGCGCGGCAGCAAGGTCATGGTGGTCGGCTGCGATCCGAAAGCGGACTCAACACGTCTGCTGCTCGGCGGACTGGCACAGAAAACCGTACTCGATACCCTACGCGATGCGGGCGAGGACATCGAGCTGGAGGACATCCTGAAGGAGGGCTTTAAAGGGACACGCTGCGTGGAATCCGGCGGCCCTGAGCCGGGTGTCGGCTGTGCCGGGCGCGGCATCATCACCTCGATCGGACTGCTGGAGCGTCTGGGCGCGTATACGGACGATCTGGATTATGTGTTCTATGATGTCCTCGGCGACGTGGTCTGCGGCGGCTTTGCAATGCCGATCCGTGAGGGCAAGGCAAAGGAAATTTATATTGTTGCATCCGGCGAGATGATGGCACTGTATGCGGCGAACAACATCTCCAAGGGTATCGCCCGTTATGCGAAGCAGGGCGGTGTGCGTCTGGGCGGCATCATCTGCAACAGCCGCAAGGTGGACCGCGAGTATGAGCTGGTTGAGGCGTTTGCCAAGGAGCTGGGGACGCAGCTCATCCACTTTGTTCCCCGTGACAATGAGGTGCAGCGTGCGGAGATTCGCAAAAAGACGGTTATCGAGCACAACCCCGAGGCACCACAGGCAGATGAATACCGTGAGCTTGCCCGGAAGATCGAGGAGAACACCTCTTTCGTCATCCCCAAGCCCCTGGCAACGGAGCGTTTGGAGGAAATTCTGCTCGAATTTGGGCTGCTGGATATCTGATGGAGGTGTGCCGTGAAAATTGATATTGACAGGGTGGAGATCGTGACACCGGACACGCTCATCGGCGATCTGGTGCTGTGGCACCCGGAGGCTGCGCCGGTACTATATGCCATCGGTATGCATTGTCTCGGCTGTCCGGCATCCGGTGCGGAATCCATCAGGGAGGCTGCCGATGTCCACGGTGTGGATGCGGACGAGCTCGCGGCACTGCTGAATGAGCGGATCGCCGCCGACAAAGACAAGAAAATATCCTAATGTTCTGTTATTCGTAGGCGTCGCTTACAGAATTGACTGCCGAAATAAAATGAAAATAACATCCCGGAATACTGTGCAGATCATCACAGTGTTCCGGGATTTTTATTTTTTCATTTCCTTCGTTCGACAAGTGTCGCATGGGTCCTATGATAAAATAATATCAGATCGAGGATTTTGTGGAATACATCGATATGTTTCTCACTCAGAGAATTTTCAAAGGGGATACAGAGCTTGTTAAACACTTTGAGATGTACATTGGTTCATGTTCCCATTTGAGTATGTGCGGATTGTGATATGAGGGCTGAAAAAACTTTTTTGCCCCAACACTCGAAATACAAATACAAATTATCAAGTTCTCTTAGAATTGTAGATGACCTGTTCTTCTGAAAAGCTATACATTCACGGATCATGGCTCGTTTCAAGACCAAGAGCATAGTTATCAAAAAAAGTTTCTTTTACACCAAACTTTATTCCTACACTAATTGGTATATCGGAAGCACAGGCAGAGTGTGCGCTGCGATATCAGGATACAGAAAGAAAAGGGTGCTTATCTTCGTGGTGGTAAGAAATGAGAATAGGTTTTTTCAAATCTGAAATGTGGTATAATAAGGGGGAAGAGTCAAAGAGCGTGGAGACTCTACAAGAATATGATACAATAGCAAAAATCGAAAGGGGTAATTATTATGGACAAGAGAACCAGAATGCTGTCTATTGCAAAGGCGGCGGAGATGTACCAGTTGAGCAGTACATATATTCGCAAGCTTGCGAAATGTCGGAAGATCCATGCGGTTCGTACCGGTGTGACAGGAAATGGTAAGATCCTGATCAATGCTGAATCACTGGAGGATTATTTGGCATCGGCCTATCTTCCGTCCGAAGAGAACGCTACGGAGGGTATCAAACGTATTTCTGCAGAACTGTAAAATGGCATATGAAAGGAGAACTAAAATGATGAATCCAACTAAGATCAACAATGCAGAGATGGAGGCGCGGTATCATACCTGGGAACCGGTAACTTACCAAACAAAGCATGAATGTTACGTTAGACGCTCGAAAAAGCATGAAAACGAGATCACGAAGATTCTCGAAAACGGAACGTTTGGATCACTCAAGAATCTGTATGATGGAAAAGAGAGTTTGGTAATTGCATACATCCCATCTCAGGACAATAGCACGAAAGAACTCAAAGGCTTGCAGATGGCGTGCATCTGGAATGACGAAGTATACGAATTCCGGTTTTTATCCAAACCAGGATCACGCTTCGAAATGGATGAGATTCTGGATGTCATTATTAGTACGACCCAGGCGACCAAGGCAGTCGATATCCGGAAGGTTCGCAGCTATACGTCATGCGCATGTCTGGATGATAAAGGCAGGCCTATCGTGCAGTCCTACGATACGCTTGAGGCGGCAGAGAAGAATGCAAAATATATCTGCTTAGATCAGAATTTTGAACCCATCATGGTAAAAGATGCAAACAAGCACACAAGCAATTACCACACGACCAAAGTAATGAAGAAAAAGTGTGAGCGGCTGAGTGTTACACTTTTGCTGTATGAGGGTAAAAACAGTATCATATATCTCGCAATGGAGAGCAAAAATATGTACTTGCCCAAAAAGTCGCTTCTTTTCGATAAGAATTGTTGCTATTTGCCCCGCCCGATCACGGCGGAGGTAATGACTAAGTCGCGGCGAAAGAATAACAATGGTACATATGTGTATCCTGTAACGTGTCAAATCGCAGATGGTGCTCGCCATCTGCCTGAGGGCATTACTCTGGATCTTCTTGCTGATCAGTTTGACCTCCATAGTGTTGAACAGGATGACATGGACAAAGCGGCAACAGAGTGTATGGCACTGTTGCTTTACTGCACTGTACTGTATGGCGCAAACAAAGCAATGCCATATTCGGTGGTTGCAACAGTTGCCAGAAAAATGGCAGAATTTATGAAAGAAACTTGCGGTGCTGAAACAGATGAAGAGTTTGCGTTGATGTACCAGGGCAAGGTGACCGTCAATAAAGGTAAGAAAGACCGGGGAGACAGGCTTGAAACGGTAATGCAAAATGAATACATTGATCATGATGCCAGCATGGTACAGGACATGTGCACAAAGGCGTTTCATGGCGGCTACAATATCTGCAGCACGCCAGGGATCTATTCTAATTTGACCTATGACGTTGACCTAAAAAATGCATATCCTACAGCGATGGTACTTGTGCCAGATATTGATTGGCAGAATCCGATCGTAAAATTAGTGCGGGAGGAAGAGCTGCTTCTTGACTACTGGAGAGAGGGAGATGATTATGATCCTATTCTGCCTTTTGTTGGTGTTGTCACATTTCGGTTCCCCGAAGATGTGAAGTACCCTAATATTCCGGTGTATGTTGAGGGTACACCGTGCTATCCGCTCCGATCAGATAAAGAAGTCTATGTGACCGGACCGGAGGTGTATTTGGCTTTGCGGCTTGGTGCCCAGGTATATTGCAAGACTGGATACTTTCTGCGTCCCCGGCATGATGCTGACGGAAACATGTACCATACACTGGGAGCTGCAGTAAAACCTTTTATCCAGGATCGGGCGAATGCGAAAGAATTATTCCAAGAGGAAAGTATCGTTGAAAGTCTGCTCAAGTTGATGGGGAATGCAGAATATGGTAAGATCAGCCAAGGCATCAAAGAAAAGGAAAAACGATGTAAGGTGACAAACCCCTATGCTGCTGCAATGATCACAAGTATTATCAGGACTGTATTGATCGCAGCACTTAATCAGAGCGATGCCGATGAATATCGGGATTATAGTGCTACAACAGACGGGTTGATCACGGATATGCCACTCCAAGAACTGAATGATATGGATCTTTATGGGCTGAAGGCGTGCATGGAACGATCCCGTGCCTATCTGACCGATGGCCAGGATATATCAGTGTGGGCGATCAAGCATTGGCAGACTGATCTTGTCAACTATACAACTCGCGGCAACGTGTCCTTGTCAATGAATGGCGTATGTGCTCACGCAGGTGTGCCTACTGGTTTTATTAAAAAAAGTCCGGAAGACCGTGAAAGTTTGATGATCAGCGGACTTGAGCGAACTGCGGAACAGGTCGAGTACAGGCGACTTGATTTTGACATGAAGCGAAAGCCGATACGAGAGAGCTTTTGCGAGTCTGGTATTACAATTAATGGGAAACAGTATCAGACAGTCAACTTTAGGACGGAACCTTATCAAGATGTGAAAGAGTTTGAAAGTTACTGGAAACATGCGAGATCAAAGTGCAAATGTTTGCGCACGATGGAGGATTGGGAGCATTTCTGGAGCGTGCTGTCCCGGAGCAACTGCAAAGCAAGAGGGAAAGATCTGGAGTGGTTAAAGATCCGATCCTGCGTGACTGGACACTTGAGTGATATGTGGGTCATTCCCGCATTGACTCACGGCTCGCGTCAGGAAAAAGTGGATTGGATCAACAAGCATAATCGCTCTGGAAAGACCTTCACGGTGAGTGACTTCAAAAATGCGGGCAGGGTGGACCACAGCTCACCTATATCCTTTTCCTGAAAATGGACGCAGAAAAGGAAGAGCTGGGACTTACGAGCACACTGCCGGACGGCTGCAAGTGGAAGGATCTGCTTGAATTTGACGGCGATGACCTTGTGAAGGAATACGAGCGTATATTGGCACAGCTCGCAAAGGAAAACGGTCTGATCGGTACGATCTTCACGAAGGCGACAAACAAGATCGACCGTCCTGTACATCTGAAACAGGTCATCGACATGGTAGCCGAGGAAAACTGGTACATGCTGGAGGGCGACTTCAAGGGCGCGATCTATGAGGGCATCCTCGAAAAGAATGGGCAGGATAAGAAGAGCGGTGCAGGACAGTACTTCACGCCCCGTGCGCTCATCAAGGCGATCGTGGATGTCGTGGATCCGCAGATCGGTGAGACCGTCGGCGATCCATGCTGCGGCACAGCCGGGTTCCTGCTCTCTGCCTATGACCATATGCGTGTGCAGAGCAAGGATTCTAAAAAGCAGAGGTTCTTGAAAAATAATGCGCTGTATGGGGCGGATATCACGCCGCTTGTTGTCACGCTCGCCTCTATGAACTTGTATCTGCATGACATCGGTGTCGATCATAGTCCCATCCAGTATCAGGACTCTTTGCTGGATAAGTCGGATCGGATGTTCGATGTCATCATGACGAATCCGCCCTTCGGGACAAGGCCGCAGGGTTCTGGTGCGGTGTATGATGCGAGACCGGAATTCATCGAAACATCGAACAACCAGGTGAATTTTTTGCAGCATATCATGTCCATCATCAAGACAGGCGGCAGAGTCGGTGTCGTCTTGCCGGACAGCGTGCTCACGGACGGTGGTGCTACCAAGAAGGTGCGTGACAAGCTGCTGAAGCATTACGATCTGCACACCATCCTGCGGCTGCCGACCGGCATCTTCTATGCGAACGGTGTCAAGACGAACGTGCTGTTCTTTGACAAGGGCAAGCCCACGAAGGACATCTGGGTCTATGATTACCGCACGGGCATCAAGCACACCATGTCGCAGAAGCCCATGACCAGAGCCGATCTTGACGAGTTTGTCGAGTGCTATTGTTCGGGGCATATGCAGGACAGGGCGGAGACCTATTCCGCGGAGAATCCCAACGGCAGATGGCGCAGATTTTCTGCGGAGGAAGTCGCAGGGCGTGAAGACCTCAACTTCAAGTGGATCGACCTCACGGAGGAGGATAACCGTTCTGTCAGCGAGATCATTGACGATATGCAGGAGCAGGCTGATATTATCAACAATGCGCTCGTGACGCTGCGCGGCATTTTGGGAGGGCTGGATCTGTGATCGATACGAAAGCACTGAGGAGCCGGATCCTTGACCTGGCGATACAGGGGAAGCTGACCGAGCAGCTTGAAAGCGACGGGACGGCGGAAGAACTGTATCAGCAGATAAAAAAAGAGCATAATAAAGCTCTTTCAAGTATAAAATCTGAAGATATTCCGTTTTTAATTCCGAATAATTGGAAATGGGTCAGGCTGGGTGAAATAGCTTCGATTTTAGGTGGAAAGAGAATACCAGCAGGAAGAAACCTTACGTCTGAAAATACCGGACATAAATATATCAGGGTTTCTGATATGAAGAATATGTCGGTTGAAACATCAAATTTATTATTCGTTCCCGAAGATATATATCCTTCTATTTCTCGATATATCATCAATAAAGAAGATGTATATATAACTGTAGCTGGTACTATTGGTAAAGTTGGTACTATTCCTGATGAAATTGACGGGGCTAATCTAACAGAAAATGCAGATAGATTAGTATTCAAGTTCTTAGACAAAAAATGGTTGGTCTTTAGTTTATTGTCAAACACAGTACAAAAACAGATAAGTTTTCTGACAACACAGGTCGCACAGCCTAAGTTAGCTATAAAGAAAATTCAAGAATTTATTCTCCCGCTCCCACCCCTCGCCGAGCAAAAGCGCATTGTCGCCTGTGTGGAGGAGATCTTCCGCCTTCTGGATACCATTGATGCAGCGCAGGAGCAATATTCCGCCGATGCCGAAAGCCTGAAAGCAAAGCTCATCACCGCAGGCATTCAGGGCAAGCTCACAGAACAGCTTGAATCGGACGGCACAGCAGAGGAGCTTTATCAGCAGATTCAGGCGGAGAAACAGCGGCTCATCAAAGAGGGCAAGATCAAAAAGGAAAAGACCCTGCCGGAGATCACACCGGACGAGATTCCGTTTGACATTCCGGAGAATTGGAAGTGGGTGAGGCTAAAATCTCTGGGACAATTCAGTAGCGGAAAAACACCATCTATGTCTGAACCTGCGTTCTGGAATGGCTCTATTGCGTGGGTTTCTTCAAAAGACATGAAGAAAACCATTATTACAGATTCCGAGATGCACATAACTGAATTGGCAGCAGAAGATATGAAAATACATCCCGCTGGGACTTTGCTCCTTGTTGCGCGAAGTGGAATTCTGCGCCATTCTTTGCCGCTGTGTGTGTTAGGCGTTGACAGCACGATCAATCAGGACATCAAGGCTTTTTCTCTGCATGATCTTTCATTGTCAAAGTGGGTTTATTATGCTCTCAAAGGACTGGAACCGCTTATTCTGAAAGAATATGTGAAGGCAATGACAACGGTCGAAAGCCTGAAATTCGAGGAGTTTTCGTCCATGCCGATCCCTCTACCGCCCCTCGCCGAACAAAAGCGCATCGCCGATAAGCTGGATGAGGTGTTGGGGGCGATCGGGTGAAGCAGAATACGATCGAGGATCTGCAAAGCGTCCTGGAGAGCTTTGACGAATAGGATAGTTGAAAGAAGATAGGAGGGGCATGCATGTCACAGATCGACGCAATTCGGTTTCGGAAGTATAAGTCGTTTGGAGAGGAATACTCCACGATTCCCTTGAAGCATATGACGGTCTTGATTGGTAGGAATAATAGCGGGAAGTCCAGCTGTATCGATGTGATCGAGGCACTGTGCAGACCGGATACGCTAGCATCAACAAAAAAGCACTCTTTAGAACTGCTTGTGGATAGGATGCTTTCAGATGACGAATGGACGGATCACTTTTCGAAGTCGGGATATTTTAAAGGGGTGTATCCTTCATTAAACCAATTTCATGGAAGGATCTGTTCATTTAACTTATTACCGCAATCCAGCGGGGTTCATCCTTCTTCATATCCTGATATGATCCCATTTGAGGAAAAAGAACTGAATACTGCGATTCGTTCTAGCGAATTAGAAAACCAGCTTGATATGCTTATCAAGAAGATCAGCTTTGTTAGGATCAACGCTGAAAGGGATATAGTCCCAGAAGTTGAAGGCGCTAAAGAAAACTTAGATGAGAACGGAAACGGAGCTACGAGCCTGATCAACCTCATTCTGAATCATGAAGACCAAAATGAATGGTTGATCAAGCGTGATCTCCTGGATGCATTAAATCATATTATGTATCCCGACGCGATATATACCGGAATCGATGTTAAGAAGCTCCGGGATGACAAATGGGAAGTGTTTCTCTATGAAGACGATAAAAAGTATGCTTTGTCAAAAATGGGAAGCGGTCTCAAGACTGTTATCTTAGTGCTACTGTGCTTGATCGTGATCCCCTCAACTAAACACTTCTACACTTGGGAAGATGCAATTTGTATCTTTGCATTTGAGGAATTGGAAAACAACTTGCATCCTGCTTTACAAAGAAGATTGTTCGACTATATCGACAAGTTCCGCCTGAATCATCCCAATACATATGTTTTCCTGACAACACATTCTCATGTCCCCATCAATATGTTTGCTGGCCAGGAGGATGCGCAGATCCTTCATGTCACCAAAAAGGACGGTGTGTCGTCGCTGCATGTTATTGATGATCTCATCTCAAAAAGTGAAGTGCTGAATGATCTGGATGTCAGAGCAAGCGATCTGCTGCAATCCAATGGCATCATCTGGGTAGAAGGACCGTCAGATCGTATCTACATCAAACGATGGATCGAGCTATGGGGTGGCAGCGATCTGCGTGAAGGCATCGATTACCAGTTTCTATATTATGGTGGCAGACTGCTGTCCCATTATTCAGCTGTCGAGTCAGAGGATCCGGATGACCAGGTCGATGAAAAACTGATCGAGATCCTAAAGATCAATAGAAACGCTGCGATCGTGATGGATAGCGATATCACGAGGGAGCGGCCTGATATCAATAAAACAAAAGAAAGGATCCAGGATGGATTCAAGCAGAATCACATGCTTTGTTGGATCACTGCTGGCAAAGAGATAGAAAACTATGTGCCTGTTCAAGCGATCAACTCTGCCTACGGTTGCCAACTGTCACAATGCGGCTTGAACAACCTGTTCCCTAATTATGTCAAAAAGGATGCAACTACCCAAAAAGCCTTTCGTAAGGGAAAAGTTTCTTTTGCTTGTGAGGTCGCAAAGCATATTACGAAGGGCGATTCAATCCAAGTCCCTAGATCGGATCTGGAACAGAAAATGGCAGAACTGATCAAGACGATCAGAGGATGGACGCCGAATAGACTAGAACCATATATAGAATAAGCACCGGCCAGATAATTGATCGGTTCCGATCAATTATGTCACAGTTTGAGCTGTGGGAGGATAGCAATGATATGGAATGATCGCAGGCGATCAAGTGATGGATGCCAGAAAAAGAAATATCTATCGGTCGTTGGTGTAATGGAGATGTAGAGTTGTATATGGACATACCGTAGATATTGACCAAGTTATGGAAATCATTGAGTAATCATTCAGACTTCAAGTTGATCAATAGGATCATTCAATGCAAAACTCCATGTATGGAAAGCCTCTAAATAATGGGGGGTGTGATATGAACGATTATAATGGAATAGCTGAAATTCGCTTAACACAGTCAGTATTCCAGCAAGGTAACTTTATCCCTGCACAGATCAATCTGATCATCGGGCGAAACGGAACTGGTAAATCCACTTTTTCAAGTCTAATCCGCAGTATTGAACCGCTTTCGTTCCAAAATGGATGCTCTGCCAAAGAATATCGCATCATCGTATTTGACCGCCGGTATGTGCTGGATAATGTCATGCAGTATGATTCGATTCCTGGCATTGTCACATTCAGCAAGCACAACTCAGATATAGAGCAGCGTATTTATGCACTGAAGGCGGAGTTACAGCAGTATGAAGCGCAACTCTCTGGCTTCCAGGCTGCATTGGATCGTCTTTCTGATGATAAGACTCGGATCACACATACTGCAGTAGAGTTCTTCTGGGCGCAAACCAAAGATTTCCGCAAGAAGTTTGAAAAGGCACTCATCGGCAAAAAGACGAAGCAAAAGCTCACTGAGGCTCTTCTTGCGGCAGAGCCGCGCTATCAGGATATCGGCACATTGTCATCTGTATATGCCGCTGCGTTTGGTGAAGAAAAAGCTCTGCAGCCGCTTCTAAGCACTGTTCAGGATACCAATGCACTTGACAGTCTGTCACAGTCGGGATTATTGATAGAACCGATCATCAGCAGTTCCGATTCTCTCTTTTTCCGCTTCATAAAGAATATTCATGCAGTTGATTGGGTACAGCAGGGACACAAGCAATTCGGAGAGCATACAAACGGCATCTGTCCGTATTGTCAGCAGACACTTCCGGCAGATTTTGAGGAACAGATCGCAAGCTGTGTAAACGCTGAATACGAATCAGCGCTTGGGCAGCTGCAGGGATTGTTGGAAATATACCGACAGACGGCAAATCAGCTGTTCATTCCTTTGCAGAATAATCTGAAGTATATGCCCGTTGGAACAGATCATCGTATGCTCCTCACGCTGCTGAAAACACTGAAAGAGCGTATCAAGTCTAATCTGGAACGCATACAGGCGAAAATACATTCACCGTCGAATCCTGTCAGGTTAGAACTGACAAAGGATTTACTGATTGAGATTCAGTCTGAGATCGCTGCGATCAACAATGTGATTACTGAAAACAATCATATAATCGCTGACCGGAAAAACTGCCAGAAGCAATGCGCAGATTCTGTGATCGCATATCTGGCTCATCAGTTCAGACAGGATATCGCAGAATACAAACTCAAGAAAGCACAGATGGAGGCAGCTCGCATTCCTCTGATGTCCCAGATCGAACATTCTCAAGCTAAGATCAGAGCTTGTTCCGGGCAGATCAAAACGCTGACACAGCAGATCATGGATACCGAAACAGCCGTCAAAGGCATCAATCAGGTGCTGTCCGAATCCGGATTCCGCAGCTTTTATCTGCGGCAGAGTCGGGTTTCAGACCATGCTTATGAAGTCGTGCGCCATGACGGAAGCATCGCTTCAAATCTGAGCGAGGGAGAACAGCGTTTTCTAGCATTTCTGTACTTCTATCATACCGTCAAGCAGAACACCTCCGTTATCAAGCCGACCATTGCGGTACTCGATGATCCTTTCTCCGGCTTAGATCGGGAAGCGTCCGCTGTCGTTTTACATCTGATCGACGATCTGATGAATTATTGCGAAAGTGCAGATTGCTTACTTCGGCAGCTATTCGTACTGACCTATCACGAGGACTATTTTCTGACTCTGACGCAGAATCCTGTTTGCAGTACAGACAAGGCGCTGGTGTGCAGATTCAAAAAAGACGAAAACAAAACGCAAATAGAGATCATTCATAATAGGTGAACCAATGAAATCAATCGTATTCTTTGACGCAGAGATCAACCCTGAAAACGGGCAGATACTGGATATCGGCGCAGTCGATGCTGACGGGCGTCAGTTTCATGCTGCCTCTGTGGGTGAGTTCACTGATTTTGTCAATGAATACACATTTTTCGGCGGGCACAATATCCTCAGCTTTGACCTGAAGTATCTTGAAGCAGCGATTCCGCAAAGTGCATCAACGCAGTATGTGGACACGCTCTGCCTGTCGCCGCTTTTGTTTCCTGCAAAGCCCTATCACCGACTTCTGAAAAATGACAAATTGCAGACGGATTCGCTCAGCAATCCTCTGGATGATGCTGTGAAATCATTTGAGCTGTTCTGCGATGAAGTCACAGCATTTGAAGCGCTGGACGATACGCTGAAACAGATATGGTATCTGCTGCTGCATCAGCTGCCGGAATTTTCCGGGTTCTTTACATATCTGGAATATACTGCGGACAACGATGCCGTTAGGCTGATTGTAGAGCATTTTAATGGCAAAATTTGTGCCAATGCGCCGCTGTCATATATGGTCATGAATCATCCGCGGGAGCTTGCCTACTGCCTTGCGCTGATTTCAGTAGATGACCGGCATTCGATCACGCCGCCGTGGGTTCAGATCAATTACCCGCTGGTGGACAATTATATGCGCGTGCTGCGCAATCATCC
>CACZPI010000074.1 GCA_902783005.1 uncultured Ruminococcus sp.
AGAGAAGCGCCGCCGCCGGTGGAGATGTGGCTCATCTTGTCAGCGAAGCCGAGCTGCATAACGGCTGCTGCGGAGTCGCCGCCGCCGATGATGGTGGTAGCATCGGTCTCAGCCAGTGCCTTGGCAACTGCGATGGTGCCCTGTGCGAGAGTCGGGTTCTCGAATACACCCATCGGGCCGTTCCATACAACGGTCTTGGCAGTCTTGACAGCCTCAGCAAAGAGCTTCTGGGTCTCGGTGCCGATGTCCAGACCCATCTTGTCAGCCGGGATCTCGGAGGACTTGACATTCTCAATGGCGATCGGAGCGTCGATCGGATCCGGGAAGGATGCTGCAACAGCGGTATCTACCGGCAGGAGGATCTTCTTGCCGAGAGACTCAGCCTTGGCGAGCATCTCCTTGCAGTAATCGAGCTTCTCATCGTCTACGAGAGACTGGCCGATGGAGCCGCCCTGTGCCTTGATGAAGGTGTAGGCCATGCCGCCGCCGATGATGAGGGTATCGCACTTCTCAAGCAGGTTGGAAATAACATTCAGCTTGTCAGCAACCTTGGCGCCGCCGAGAATGGCAACGAACGGACGAACCGGATCCTCAACAGCATTGCCGAGGTACTGGATCTCCTTCTGCATCAGGTAGCCGACTGCGGTCTCCTTGACGAACTTGGTCACGCCGGCAGTGGAAGCATGTGCGCGGTGTGCGGAGCCGAAAGCATCCATTACGAATACCTGACCGTCAACAAGGTCAGCGAGCTCCTTGGCGAACTCCTCGCCGTTCTTGGTCTCCTCAGCGCCGCGGAAGCGGGTGTTCTGGAGCACGACGATCTCGCCGTCCTGCATTGCAGCGACAGCAGCCTTGGCATTGTCGCCGACTACAGTATCATCATTGGCAAAGGTAACCTTTGCAGAAACCAGCTCAGCCAGACGGTCAGCAGCCGGCTTCAGGGAGAACTTCTCCTCCGGGCCGTTCTTCGGCTTGCCGAGGTGAGAGCACAGAACGACCTTGGCGCCGTTCTCGACCAGCTTGTTGATGGTCGGCAGTGCAGCCTGGATTCTGTTGTCATTGGTGATGACGCCGTCCTTGAGCGGAACGTTGAAGTCCACTCTGACAAGAACCTTCTTGCCCTTTACGTCGATATCCTCTACGGTAACCTTGTTCAAACCTGCCATTGTTATGACATCCTTTCAAATATATTTGCCCTTGCAGGCGGTTTTGGTTCGGTATGACAGACGAATGTCAATCATACCACGCTACTATTATACACTATTTTTCCGGTTTCTGCAAGGGGGATTTGCTAAAATTTTATATTTTTTCATAAATCCCCCGTCCCGCCCGCTCCTTCTTGACAAATCCGCATCCGATGTGGTATGATAAAAGCAGACAAACGCATGAAAGGAGCATGACAATGACACTTCCGAATGACCCCGCCATTCTCGTGAGCTACCTCAACACCCAGCTCCGGGATTTCTACCCCTCGCTCGAGGAATTCTGCAAGACCAATGACTGCGATATGCAGGCGATCCTCGACAAGCTCAGAACCATCGGCTACGAATACGACGCAGCGCAAAACCGCTTCCGATGAGCAGGCGCATCACCGGCCGGACTGTCCTGGAGGGCGTGCTGCTGACTCTCTGCATCGCCTACACGCTCGCAATGCTGTACCTGCTGTTCTTTGAGCGGGTCTTCAATCATCCGAGCATGTTCTACAACCGGGATCCGTCCGTACCGTATCTGAAAACGATCTGGCAGCACCTGCATCTGCGCCCGCTGGTCACGATCCGGCAATTCGCAAAGCAGCTCATCGGACATACCGTTTCCTACCGGAAGCTGTTCTTTGATTTCGCCTTCGGCAATCTGTTCGGGAATGTGCTGTTTTTCATTCCGATCGGGCTGTTCGTGCCGCATTATTTTCCGGACTGCCGCAGGCCGTTCTATTTCTTTGCCACGGTGCTGGCGCTGGATTTCACCATTGAGCTGACGCAGCTTCTGACGCTGACAGGCTCCTTTGACATTGACGATGTGATCCTCAATACGGCAGGGGCACTGCTGGGATATGCTTGTTACAGCGCCGCTGCCTTCTTTATGCATCACCGGAGGGAGGATTCCGATGGAAGAAACACCTGAAAAGATCAAATTCATCTGCCGCATGACCGGCGGCACCTATTCCGAAGAGGTGCGCACGAACGAACAGGCACACAGCGCCCCTGTGACAGCCGACGAGCAGTCCGCGCAGCAGCTCCTGCATGCCTTTGCGCCCGATGCATTGCTGCGGGAAATGGCGCAGACCGGCGGCGGGGATGCCGTGCTGGTATTCCGCACGGATTCCGTACAGATGCAGGAATTCCGGACGCTGCTGGAAACCGGCGAGCCGCCTGTGAAGGAAAAATAATACAAATCTGTCACAGAACGGAAACAGTTCTGACGATTTGTAGAAAAAACACAGAACCGGCTTGACAAACGATCCGGGATGTGGTAAAATTGATTACAGACAGCAAGGCTGTCGTCTATCAAAATTTTGAGATGAACATTAGGAGGTATGTACCATGGCAGGACTGTTTGATCGTCTGAAGCAGACCGCAGAAAAGGCGGCTTCCACCGCACAGAGCGCTGCTCAGAGCGCTGCCGAGACCGCTAAGAAGACCGCTGAGAAGGTCAAGATCAACAACGCCATTTCTTCGGCTGAGTCGAAGATGAAGGCCGCGTATGTCGAGATCGGCAAGAAGTATGAGGAAGTATTCGCCGGCAATTACGGCGAGGAGTTTGCAGATCTCATCAACGAGATCGCTGAGCTCAAGAGCTCTATCGAGGTATCCCGCGCCGAGCTGGCTGCTGTGGACAATGCACAGATCTGCGAGAAGTGCGGCAAGTATGTACAGAAGGGTCAGAAGTTCTGCCCGAACTGCGGTGCAGAACAGCCTGAGCCTGTAGAAGAGGCACCTGCTGCCGAGGAAGCTCCGGCTGAGACCGCCAAGGAGGCTGTCCGCGAGGTTACCGATGCGGCTGCTGACGTTGTGGCTGATGTCGCTGACGCTGCCAAGGATGCCATTGATCCTTCCTCCTCTGAGGAATAATTCCATACCGTAAACGAATTCCCCTGACAACCGTCAGGGGGATTTTCTTCTTTCAGCAAAACATCTCTGTCAGTCCATCCGGGAAAGGATCGTATCCAGGATCCGGTGGGCAGCCTCCTCCTTGCTCATGAGGGGCAGCTCCGTGTCCGAATCCGGGGAGGAGGCAGAGAAAGTAGGGGAAACAGAAAACGTAAAACCAGTCGATTCGGGAAGAAGCTCCGGCAGCAGTCTGTCATACGAATATCTGAAGGGTTCCGGATGTTCTATAATACAAATAAAAACGCACATAAAATGAAAAAGTTCATAGAATGTGCTGGACTTTGCTCCGATTTTGTTCTATACTATAGATAGTACTTGCTTTACGAAGGAGGAACTGCAATGAAAGTATGTCTGCTCAACGATTCCTTTCCGCCCGTCATTGACGGCGTGGCGACCACAGTCACGAATTATGCCTCCATCCTCACACAGACCGGACGCGCACAGGTGGTTGTGGGAACACCGAAATACCCGGATGTCGATTACACCGGGTATCCGTTCGAGGTGGTGCCGTATACCAGCTTTGACCTGCCGGATATTGCCGACGGGTACCGTGCGGGCAATCCGCTGGCCATGAAGGCACTCAGCCGCCTGTCCAAATTCCAGCCGGATATTATCCATGTCCATTGTCCGGCGGCCTCTGCGATCATGGGGCGCGTGCTGCGCAATGAAACGGATGCCCCGATGATCTTCACCTATCACACTAAGTACGATCAGGATATTGCCCGCGCCGTGAAGTCCGAGCATATCCAGAATGAAGCCATCAAAGCAATGATCGCCAACATCTCCGCTGCCGATGAGGTCTGGACAGTCAGCCAGGGCGCCGGCGACAATCTGCGTTCCCTCGGCTATGAAGGCGAGATCCGTGTTGTTTCCAACGGCGTTGACTTTGAGAAAGGCCGTGCCGATGCTGCCCTTGTGGACAAGGCGGTTGCCGGGTATGACCTTCCGGCAGGCGTGCCGATGTTTCTCTTTGTCGGCCGCATCATCAATTACAAGGGGCTGCCCCTCATTCTCGATGCCATGCAGCGTCTGACGGCAGCAGGGCAGGATTACCGGATGGTCTTCATCGGCGCCGGCGTCGATGCTCCCGGATTGCAGGAAACCGTCCGCAGGGCGGGCATTTCCCTGGACATCCGGCAGGAGGACGGCACGCTGACCTCCGAGACCGGCTCGCAGAAATGCGGCAAGGTCATTTTCACCGGGCCTGTCTATGACCGCAGCATCCTGCGCGGCTGGAATACACGGGCAGACCTCTTCCTGTTCCCGTCCACCTACGACACCAACGGCATTGTCGTGCGCGAGGCGGCCGCCTGCGGTCTGGCAAGCGTCCTCATCAAGGGCTCCTGCGCCGCCGAGGGCATCACCCATGCCCGCAACGGCTACACGGTGGACGAGACAGGCGAAGCCATTGCAGCGCTGCTTTTAGAGATCGGAACCGATCTGGAAACGATGCATACGGTCGGCCAGCATGCGATGGATGAGATCTATATTTCGTGGGAGGAGAGCGTCATGCGGGCTGCCGACCGCTATCAGGTCGTGCTGGAAATGCAGCATGCGGGAACGCTCAAGCCCCGCCGTGACGGCAAATCCGATAAATTCCTGCAAGCGACCACCGATGTCCTCGACGGGCTTTATGATGTATTCCACATCCCGAAGGCGCTCTGGTACGGCACGCAGAATGTGATCGGCGGAAGCCTGCTGGGGCTGCAGGACAGCCTGGCACGCATTCCGGAAAATCTGATGGGCATGCAGGAGAATTTCGCGGAGGCCGAGCAGTATCTCAGGCGCAAGCGCGAAGAGCTGCGCGAGAGCTGGCATGAATTCCGTGCGGAGACACGGGAGAATCTGCACGATGCCAGGGAGGAGCTGAAAGAGGAATGGAACAAAATCAGTGGTTCAAAGATGTAACCTTCTATCAGATCTGGACACGCAGCTTTGCCGACGGCAACGGCGACGGCATCGGTGATCTGTACGGCGTCTACGACAAGCTCGATTACATCCGTTCCCTCGGCGTCGGCGGCATCTGGTTCTCGCCGCTGTATCCGTCCCCGAATGCGGATTACGGCTATGACATTTCGGATTACCGGGACATTCACCCGGATTTCGGGGATCTCCGGCAGTTTCAGCGCGTGCTTGACAAGGCGCACCGCCTCGGCATGCGGGTGCTGATGGATCTGGTGGTCAACCATACCTCCGACGAGCATCCGTGGTTTCAGGAGAGCCGGAAGAGCAGGAACAATCCTTACAGCGATTACTATATCTGGCGCGACAAGCCCAACAACTGGGATTCCCTCTTTGAAGGGAAGGCGTGGACGTATGACGAGGAGCGCGGGCAGTATTACCTGCATCTGTTCTCGAAGAAACAGCCGGATCTGAATATGGACAATCCCCGCGTGCGCCGGGAGGTGCGCGAGATCATGCGCTTCTGGCTGAATATGGGCGTGGACGGCTTCCGGGAGGATGTCATCAGCTTCATCTCGAAGCGTGAGGGACTGCCGAACGGCCTGCCCATTCCGGCGGTCGGCGGGATGATGCACTACAAGGACGGCCCGCATATCCACGAATACCTCGGAGAATTCCGCCGGGTCGCGGAGGAATACGGCGCGGTGCAGATCGGGGAAAGCCCGATGACGACCGTCCGTTCTGCGCTGCATTATCTGACGGGCGAGACAAAGTCCATGGACATGATGATCTCCTTTGACCATATGCTGGCCGACTGCATCGGCACGGAGTACATGCATCTGCCATTCAGCCTGCGCCGGTACAAACGCGCCCTGACGCGCTGGCAGTATACACTGGCCGGGCGCGGGGCATGGAATGTGCTGTATGTCGAGAATCACGACCACCCCCGCATCATCAGCCGCTACGGATCGGAGCGGTACTGGCGCGAAAGCGGGACAATGCTGGCGGTGAGCTATCTGTTTTTGCAGGGAACACCGTTCATTTATCAGGGGCAGGAGATCGGCATGACGAATATCCGTTTGCGGTCGATCGACGAATACCGGGACATTGCCTCAAAGCAGAATTACGAGCGCTTCCTGACCTTTGAATCTCCGGCGAAGCGTCTGCGGCGCGTGCATCTGTCGAGCCGCGATTCCGCACGGACTCCGATGCAGTGGAATGCCGGCAGGAACGCGGGCTTCACCGCCGGAAAGCCGTGGTTTGTCGTCAATCCCAATTACCGGTATGTCAATGTCGAACGCGAGGAACGCGACCGGCACAGCATTCTGCAATTCTACCGCAGATGCATTGCTCTCAGGTCGAAGAGCCGGGCGCTGCTGCGGGGGAGCTACCGGGAATTCTACCCGCTGCATCCGCACATTTTCATGTATGAGCGGGTATACGGCAGCGCAGCCTATCTGATCGTCTGCAATTTCCGTGACAGCGAAACCGTCATTACGCTGCCGCCTGCTTACCGGGACAAGCCGCTTCAGCTCATGCTGGATAATTACCCCGGCAAGGACGGCATGTCTCCGGTCATGGAGGCCTATGAAGCGCGGGTATACCGCACCAAACGATAATACAAGCACAGGAGGGATCCCCATGGGACTGACATTCCGCAAAAGCATCAAGATCTGCAAGGGCGTGAGCCTCAACGTCGGCAAGACCGGTGTCGGCGTGACCGTCAACAAGAACGGCCTGCGCTATTCGCTCAATACCAACGGCCGCACCTCCGTATCCGTGCCGAAGCTCGGCGTCGGCTATACCAACGCAGGGAGCAGCAAGCGCAAATCCACCTCCAAGCGCAAGCGCACCTACAAATCCGCTGCACAGAAGCAGAAGGAGGAGATCGCAAAGAAGAAGGCCGCTGCTGCCAAGGCCGATGAGCAGGAACAGAACCGGCTCAGGGTCGAGGAGCAGGACAATTATCTCGATCTGATCCGCAGCGTCCACAAGGAATGCGACGACCCCATCGACTGGGCAGCCGTTCGGGATGCACAGCCGCCTTTTGAGAAGGGAAAGCCCGGGCCTGCCGAGGAGGAGGCTGCAAAGGCGCTTGCCAATTATACCCCGGGTCTTGGCGGGATGCTCTTCAAGAGCAAGGCTGAGCGCGACCGCAAGGCGCTCGAGGATGCCGTGACCGCCGCAAAGGCCGAGGATGCGGAGGAATATGCCGCATGGGAGGAGAGCGTGGCGTATGCCAAGCGCATTCTCGCCGGTGATACCGACGCCTATCTGGAAGCGCTTGAGGAGGCCAATCCCTTCGAGGATTTTGCCGACTACGGGAGCGATCTGGAATTCGGCACCGACAGGAAGAATGTCATGGAGATCGAATTTCGCGTCAAGTCCGGCGAGGTCATCCCGGAAAAGCGCTATTCCCTGACGAAAACCGGCAAGCTCTCCGAGAAGGACTTCACAAAGACGGAATTCTATGACATCATGCAGGATTATGTGTGCAGCTGCGCCGTCCGCCTTGCCCGCGAGCTGTTTGCGGTGCTGCCGGTCGATACCGTGCTTGTCCATGCGGTGGACGGGGCGCTCGATACCTCCACCGGCCGCGAGTCGGAGGATACCATTCTCTCGGTCTGCTTCATCCGCGAGGGATTCGAGGACATCAATTTCGAGCGCATCGACCCGTCCGATTTCGTTGAGCGCTTCGAGACCAATATGAAATTTGCCAAGACCACCGGCTTCAGACCGGTGGAACGGGTACAGTATGAGGAATGACTTGCATTGGCTAACTCCTTGCAATTCCCACCTGTTTCGTGTATAATAGAAACATACTTCAACGCAAGGAGCGATGCTATGCAGACCCTTACCCTCGGCACCTATGCCGGTGCCCCGATCGAATGGCAGATCCTCAGCCGGAATAACGGGATCCTGCTGCTGTCCCGCTATGTTCTTGATGCCCGGAAGATCTTTCCCGACTGCATCTATATGAGCTGGGCACAGTCCTCTGTCCGGGAATGGCTCAATACTGCTTTTCTGAAAGCCGCCTTCACCCCGGAGGAGCAAACGCGCATTGCCGTGACACATGTGGAAACACCGGACAGCGCACCGACAGATGACCGGATCCTTCTGCTGTCGGCGGACGAGCTGACAAGGCTTCTGCCGCGGGCGGAGGAACGCATCACCCCTGCCGCGCCCCATGCTGTCAGGGCTTCGCGGGAGCTGCGGGATTTTACGGAGCTGCTGCCTTTTTACGGCGTTCACCGGAGCTGCTGGTGGTGGCTGCGCAATACCGATCCGACGGGGCATTCCGAGCCGAATCAGATGGGCACCGTCTGGTCTGACGGGACGATCTGCTATGAAGGACACTTCGTCAATTATGAACGCGGCATCCGTCCGGCGCTGCGCCTGCAATGATACCAAGCCCGGAAACCGGGCAGAATAGGAGAATACGTTATGAATACAGACAGAAGAAAAGTGGTGCTGATCGGCACCGGCATGGTCGGCATGAGCTTTGCCTATGCGCTGGTCAATCAGGGCGGCGCCTGCAATGAGCTGGTGCTGATCGACGTCAACAAGGTACGCGCCCAGGGCGAGGCAATGGATCTCAACCACGGACTGGCCTTCGCCAAGTCCAATATGAAGATCTACGCAGGCGAATACAAGGACTGCCGTGATGCGGATATTGTGGTGATCGCCGCAGGCGTTGCACAGAAGGAAGGCGAGACGCGCCTTGACCTGCTGCAGCGCAATGTAGAGGTATTCCGCAGCATTGTGGGGCCGGTCGTGAAGTCCGGATTTGACGGCATTTTCCTGGTGGCAACGAATCCCGTTGATATTATGACCCGCGTGACCTATGAGCTGTCGCGCTTCGGGGCATCCCGCGTGATCGGCACGGGCACCTCGCTCGATACGGCGCGTCTGCGGTATCTGCTGGGCGATTATTTCACGGTGGATCCGAAGAATATCCATGCCTACGTCATCGGTGAGCACGGCGACAGCGAATTCGTACCGCTTTCGCAGGTGATGTTCGCCACCAAGCCGGTCACGGCAATTCTGGAGGATGAGCGCAACAGCTATTGCATCGACGATATGAAGAAGATCGAGGATCAGGTGCGCACGGCAGCCTACAAGATCATTGAGGCAAAGCGTGCGACCTATTACGGCATCGGCATGGCGATCGCCAGGATCGTCAATGCGATCCTCGGTGATGAGAATTCCGTCCTGACCGTCTCCGCGAAGATGTGCGGCGAATACGGCCAGCGTGATGTCTTCATCGGTGTGCCCTGCATCATCGGCCGCAACGGTGTCAAGGAGATCGTGGAGCTGAATCTGACCCAGGACGAGAAGGCAAAATTTGACAACTCCGCCTCCGTCCTCAAGGAATATTTTGACGGCCTGACCCTGTAAAAAACTGCCCCTCCCTGCTTGCAGGGAGGGGCTTCTGTTAAGCCTTATAGATCATGGAAGTGAGCCGGTTGTAGGCATCCATAATGGCGATGCTTTCGGTCAGGAGCCCTTCGGCCTCGGCCTCCGTCAGCCCGAATGCCTCTTCGACCTGCATCACAAAGCCTTCCTCATCCTCGTCGATCTCGCCGTCTACGATGAGCACCCCCATCAGCTCCGTGAACATCATCCGACGTTCCTGCGGGGAGGTGCCGGCGCGAAGGCTCTGCAGCACCTCTTCGAGTGTATGCGCCGCCTGGTAATCACACAGCGGCATCCCCATTTCGGTGCAGCAGGCATTGATGACGAGCTTCTGCACGGCATCGAGCTGCTTGTTGGAACGCGCTGCATAGATCAGCAGATCCAGGAAATACGGCTTCTGTGCGTCTTTGAACAGATGTGTATACATGGTAATTTCCCCCGTTTTGATTCATGGAAACACCCCGGTCACTGACCGGGGCGGTGGTTTTATCAGTCGTTCGGCTTCCAGCGGATGCAGAATTCCTCGGTGAAATCCGCAATGCTTTTCTCGGCGGTGCGTTCCTTCAGATACAGCAGCACCAGCGGACGTTCAGCGCTCAGCTCCGGAATGTGTACCGGCGTCAGCTCCGGGTGTGCCACACCGGTTGCATAGGCAAACACAATGCCCTTGCCGGCGGCTGCCATGGCCTGGATCGCAGCGGGATCATTGCTCTCCGTGACCGATGCAAAATCCGAAATTGCCAGACCGCGCTTTTCCAGAAGCTCCTCGAGCACCGTGCGGTCGGCAGAGCCCTGCTCCCGGACAAACAAATGCTGTCCGGTCAACTGGCGCAGCGTCGGATTTTTCGCAGCCAGAGCGCTGCTCATATAGCATCCGAAAGGCACCTTGCCCACCGGAATGCAGACATACTGCGGTGACGATGTCTCATGCTTGTCCGCAAGCAGAACGTCAATGCTTGCGCTGTCGAGCAGCCGCCGCAGCGTTGCGGAACTTCCGGTCTGCTGGGAGACCGGCATCTGCTCCTGCATGCCGATCACAATATCCGCTGCCGTGAGGGAGCCAAGCTCCATCGGGACACCGAACTGGAGCGAATGCTGACGCCGGGACATGCGCCGCAGATCGGACTTGACACGTTCCGCGGTCTTGGTCATGGCTTCGGCTTGCCGGCGCAGGTATTCGCCTTCCGGAGTCAGACAGAGCGTCTTACCCTCGTAGCTGAACAGCTTGCAGCCGAACTGTGTTTGCAGGTATTTGATGTGCTGCGTGACTGAGGGCTGTGTAATGCCCAGAATCCGGGCAGCCTTGGTATAGCTCCTGCTTTCACAGAGCTGCAGAAAGGTGGCGATCCTGAAATCCAGCATGGTAGTTCTCCTTTATTGATCCGGTTATCTGAAAATAACACAATTATCTGCAATATAATACAATTATACTGGATTTCAGGTATTCTGTCAAGTATCTTATTGTAAACAATGAAAATTGTTTACACAAGGTTCGATCAGTCGACTTGCGGCAGCTTTGCGAGGGAAGCGGCGATCTCTGCATCTGTCGGGATGTAGTCGGACATCTGGCCGTCATTGAACTTCTGGTAAGCGACCATATCGAAGTAGCCGGTGCCGGTCAGACCAAAGAGAATGGTCTTTTCCTCGCCGGTTTCCTTGCACTTGAGCGCCTCGTCCATGGCAACGCGGATGGCGTGGCTCGATTCCGGTGCCGGGAGAATGCCTTCAATGCGTGCAAACTTCGTTGCAGCCTCGAATACGGCAGTCTGCTCAACGCTTCTTGCTTCCATCAAGCCGTCATCGTAGAGCTGCGATACGGTCGAGGACATGCCGTGGTAGCGCAGGCCGCCCGCATGGTTGGCCGACGGAATGAAGCCGCTGCCGAGGGTGTACATCTTCGCGAGCGGGCATACCTTGCCGGTGTCGCAGAAGTCATAGGCATACTTGCCGCGTGTCAGAGACGGGCAGGATGCCGGCTCGACAGCAATAAATCTGTAATCTGCCTCACCGCGCAGCTTTCTGCCCATGAACGGGGAGATCAGGCCGCCGAGATTGGAGCCGCCGCCGGCGCAGCCGATGATGATGTCGGGAACGATGCCGTACTTGTCGCAGGCAGCCATGGATTCAAGGCCGATCACGCTCTGGTGCAGCAGCACCTGGTTGAGCACGGAGCCGAGCACATAGCGGTAGCCCTCGGTGCCGACAGCGACCTCAACTGCTTCGGAAATTGCGCAGCCGAGGGAGCCGGTGGTGCCGGGGAATTCCTCGAGGATCTTGCGGCCGATGGCAGTCGTCTCGGACGGGGAGGGGGTGACATTCGCACCGTAGGTACGCATTACCTCGCGGCGGAAGGGCTTCTGTTCATACGAGACCTTGACCATGAAGACCTTGCAGTCAAGCCCGAAGTAAGCGCATGCCATGGACAGCGCCGTACCCCACTGGCCGGCACCGGTCTCGGTAGTCACGCCCCGGAGTCCCTGCTTCTTGGCATAGTAGGCCTGTGCGATCGCGGAATTGAGCTTGTGGGAGCCGGAGGTATTGTTGCCCTCGAATTTGTAATAGATCTTTGCCGGGGTACCGAGTGCCTTTTCCAGGCAGTACGCACGCACGAGGGGTGCCGGACGGTACATTTTATAGAAACTCTGGATCTCCTCCGGAATGTCGATGTACGCATCGGTGGTATTGAGCTCCTGCTCGGCAAGCTCGCGGCAGAATACCTGCGACAGCTCGTCAAGGGTCGCCGGCTGCAATGTGCCGGGATTGAGGAGCGGTGCGGGCTTGTTCTTCATGTCTGCGCGGACATTGTACCACTGTGTGGGCAGCTCGCTTTCTTCAAGGTAGATCTTGTACGGGATTTCCTGTGCCATGGGGGATTCCTCCTTTATGTGTTTGAAATTGCATAGGATTCACTTTCGCGTGATAATACTTTACATCTGTAATATCATATACACTATTATACTATGAAACCGCGAGAATGTCAATAGCCATTTAGGAATTATGACCAAAGACTATACAGATGCCCCTTCTCCGTCTATGGAAAAGGGGCATCGGAATCAAAGGTTCATGTCGTCGATCATGGAGCGGATCTCGCGCTTGCGTTCCTCCATGAGCAGGCTCCGGTCGTGCTTGAAGTATTCCTCCACGCGGTGTACCTTCAGGAAGCTGGCGGCATGGGGATTGACCACGAGCTCTGCCACCAGAATGGCCAGTTCCTGCCCGTGCGGATAGACACGCTCGGCGAACAGGAACATATTGTTCGTGTAGTCCACAGCCTGCTTTGCATCCTCCGTCCACTTGTTGTAGACCTTGTAGTAGGCTTCGTTGACCACATCAAACGGATGGGCGTATTCGGCGGCACGCTTCTTAATCTCGGTGAGCTGTTCCTCAAAGAAGCGGATGGTGCGCAGCTTCAGCGCCTTCTGGTCATCGGTCAGGCTGTTCGCACGCAGGGCGGCTTTGTAGTCCTTGCGGATGGAGGCAAGGCTCTGCTCCATCAGGCCGATCGTATCCTCCGGACGGGAAACGGTCTGGCTCTTGATCTGTTTGAGATAGCCCAGCAGCGCTTCAAGCAGCGCATGCTCCTCCATGACCTCCCGCATCTTGGACATGACAGCCTCCAGCAGCAGGCTGAGCAGGGAATAGCGCTCATCGAAGCGGGCATTTCTGGCACGCTTTTCGATCTCCGGCACATCCTTGCCGGAGAGGATGTCCCAGACCTGGTAATCGCTGCGGTACTTGCGGTACAGATCGTAATAGCTTGCGAAATGCGAAGCGATCTCCGGATTCTGGATGTACTGGCGGATCAGGCTCACATCTACGGGCATGTCATGCTCCTCATAGAGCTGGAGCATCTGGCTCAGATCATCCCAGCCGCGGGCAGTCACGAAATACATGCCGTCCACGGAGGACTGCACATTGTAGAAGCGCTTGGTGTAGTTGTTGTCATTCGACAGGTAGGAGAGGACAGCCGCATGGACGCCGTGCTCGTAGGCGAATTCCTTCCACACGTTGAAATCGGCCGTCACATCAATGCGCTTGAGACGATCCCAGGTGACAATGTCGTACTCGCGCACGGAATTGTTATATTCCGGCGGGTTGCCCGCAGTCACAACGACCCATCCGTCCGGGACGCGGTGGCGGCCGAATACCTTGTACTGGAGGAACTGGAGCATGATGGGCGTGAGTGTCTCGGAGACACAGTTGATCTCATCGAGAAAGAGAATGCCCTGGCGGACGCCGGATTCCTCCATGAGCTGGTAGATCGAGGCGATGATCTCACTCATGGTATATTCCGAAATGTCGTAGGTCTGGCCGCCGTAGGTGACCTGCTTGATCATCGGCAGGCCGAGCGCACTCTGGCGGGTGTGGTGCGTCATGGAATAGGACAGCAGACCAATCCCCATTTCTGAGGCGATCTGCTCCATGATGGCCGTTTTGCCGATACCGGGAGGCCCCATCAGGAAGACCGGGCGCTGCTTGTGGACGGGGATCTTGTACAGGCCGTTCTCATCCTTGGTGAGGTAGGCGATGACGGTATTCTTGATCTGCTTTTTTGCTTCTTTGATATCCATAGCATACTCCTTTCGCGGTCACACATCAAAGCCGTCGATCTCCTCCTTGCGGAGGATCAGCTTGAGTGCCCAGATCGGTACATCATAATTGTTTTGTGCGTTGTCCAGAAAGACAAAGGCAGTCTTGTAAGACGGCTTGAAGTTGGGGAAGGTGCCGAAGCCGTCCGTGAAATAGATCAGCCCGCGCAGGTTCTTGAATTCCTTCTGTTTGATGAGCTGATCGACATACTGGAACACCGGCCGGAAATCGGTGCCGCCGAATCCGTAGAGTTTCATGCTTTTGATGAATTCGTCAAATTCCTGCCGGCTGGTGATCTTCACATCCGACTGGATCTGGGCATCGCACTGGATGATGTGGATGTTGACCTTGTTGAAGAAGTTCTCCTGCTGCATGAGAATGTTGTAGGTTTTTTGAATGAACTTCTGAACGGTCTCGCCCATGACGGAGCCGGAGGTGTCAATGGCAATGACGAATTCCCGGATGCGTCTGACCTCCTTGTATTCAAGCGGCTCGACGAGGGGGACGTTGCCGTAAAGATTCAGGCCGTATGTGTAGAAGTTGTAGTCAAAGCTGTCCTCATCAATGTGCATGGCCTCGCCCATGACGGAGAATTTGCGGAGAAATTCGCTGTAATCGTATTTCTCCCGGTGCAGCTCCTTCAGATTCTGGATCATGCAGCCGGCCATGTTGCCCTTCGTGACCGAAAAGCTCTCCAGGTCAATTTCGATCTGCTGGGAGAGCTTCTTCCAGACATCCGAAGCCTCCTGAAAGCTCATTGCAGACGGATCGCAGAAGAAGGGGAACCGTGAGCTGTCGTCCGGATCCATACCCGGGGAGCCTTTGTCACCTCCCGGCTCTTCCTGTCTGACGACCTCATACCAGGCCTCATGGTCGTCCTCAAGGAAGCACCGCCGCATGGCAGCGACCTGCTCGTCCGTCACGCCCTTTTCCGAAAAGAAATGGTAGATATGCTCGGCTGTCATGAACTGCACCTGCTCGCGGAGACTGTCAAGAAGCGTCTCGGCGGCATTGGTGGTGGAATTGATGACACTCGGCACATCGAGCTCGCGGATCATCTGCTCGACGGCGCAGTCACAGGACAGATCCCACAGCTCCCGGCGGATCGCAGGGCTCACATACGGATGCCGGAAGATGCAGTGCATGATCGTGTGCAGGTAGAGATGGGCGACGGCATATTCATTTTCCTTGAATTCCCGCAGCACATGGAACGGATCGTAGAACATCCGCGTGGTGTCCGTACCGATGGTGCCTTCATAGAGCGTCGGCCGCAGGCGGCTGAGGGCATTGTCCATGAAGCGGAGATTCAGAAACAGGGTATTGCGTGCGTGTTCGATGACCTGGAGCGCCAGCTCATCGGCTTTTTTCAGCATTTCATCGGAAGTGTCGTACATTGCGGCAGCTCCTTTCTGCTTTCATGTTGTGCATTCTGTAATAGGGCTTTGCAAAATAGTCTTCAAAAAATCAGAAACAGCAGCACCGCAGGCAATGCCCGCGGTGCATGAAAATCAGGCTTTTCGCAGATAGCGCGAGGTTTTTTTGCGCTTTTTGCGCTCATACATCATCTGATCGGCCGTGGTGATCATATTGAAGAGCGTCACGCCCGGCTCCGCCCTGGCAACATAGGTGCCGATGCTGGCGGAGAGATCGTAGGGCTTGTGGATGATGCTGTTCTTGTCGGCAAGCCGCTTGTTGAACAGGTGCTCAAGCGTTTCTGCCTCGTCCTCCGAAGCGCCGATGCCGAGAATGATGAATTCGTCACCGCCGAAGCGGGCACAGATCTGGCCGTCGGTGCAGCAGTCGCGGATGACATGGGCAAGCTGCTGGAGTGCGAAGTCGCCCTCCTTGTGGCCGTAATTGTCATTGATGATCTTGAGGCCGTCCATGTCGATGAACGAAATGAGCAGCGGTTCCTTGCTGTCCTCGGAGCGATGGTAGAGGGTATCTGCCTCGCGGATGAAGCCGTTGCGGTTGTAGATGCCGCACAAAGGATCAATGACGTAGAGCCGGTCAAGCTCCTGAATGACATTGTTGAGGTGGAGGAGCTTGCGGATATTTTCGATGGAATTGGAAAGGTTCATCATCATCGAATGGCAGACGCGGCTGCGCATCGGGAACTTGCCGCCGGTGATGATGCAGTAGCCGAGGCAGCGCTCATTGAAGTGAAGCGGCAGGAAGTAGCTGATATTGCCGCCGCCCTCGGGTGCAATGGGGAACATGTCGCCGCTCAGGTAGGAATCCACCGAACCAGAGTTTTCCTTTGTCCATACCAGCGGTGCGAGCATGGTCTTGGTGTAGCCCTCGATCTGATAATTGTCCGTGAGCAGGGAGGCATAGGAACCATTCCAGTCCGAGCACAGGCACAGGGAGAAGCCGTCACATGCCAGATGCGGCACAAAGCGTGCGATGACGCGGGTCAGCTCCTCGATATTCTCGGTCTCGGCAAGCTCGGAGATCATGCGGTTGAGCGCGGAAATATCCGAGCGTGTGCTGTCCATTGCCTCGTGGACAGACTTCTTGTAGGCACGGATGTCCTCGGAGAATTTGCTGGCGCATCCGCAGCTTTCGGTGAAGATGGGCGCCGCTTCGAGATTGGTGCTTTTCGGGGGATCGAGACCCTCTGCCTTTTTGAGCAGCACCTCGCAGGACTTGTAGCCTGCTTCGGAAAGCGGCCGTCCGACCGTGGAAAGCTCCGGACAGTAATGGCGGGCATGCTCGGTCGCATCAAAGCCCGTGACGATCACATCCTCCGGCACCTTGTAGCCGTTGATCTCAAGCATCCGGATCGCGGCGAGTGCCATGGCATCATTGGCGCTGATAATGGCATCCGGCATCGGCAGCCCGGAATCGAGCAGCGCCCGGATGGCCGCCTCGCCGTCCGCGGGGCGGAATTCCCCGAAGAATACGCGGCGTGCATCCACGATCATGCGGTTTTCTGCCATGACATGCAGGAATGCCTCATACCGTGCCTGCGCCTCCGGATTGGCCAGGGGGCCGGAGATGTAGTTCACGGTTCTGGCATTGTGCTCGGTGATGACATGCTGCACCATTTCGCGCATGGCCTTGTTGTTGTCGATGGCGACATTGAAGAAGACCTCATCCTCGTCACCGTCCACCAGCACCGCCGGGATGCCGGCATTGTGAACGGCGTCCACGATCTTCTTTTTCTCTACCGGATCATTGACGGTGTTGAGCATCAGGATCGCGCCGTCAAAATGCTTGTAATTGACGAGACTGTAAATGTTGTACTCACCGATGTCATACTTGCTGCTGGAAATGACACCGCCGAAAGCGGCAAAGCAGGAAACATTTGCATCATGCTCCTTGGCGCAGGCGATAATGCCGTCAATGACGCTGTTCTGGTACTCTTCATCAAGACCGGCCGCAATGACTGCAATGTGGCGCTTTGCTTCTTGCATGAAAACTCCCCCTTTGTAGGTGTTTTGATGGTATGCTTATTTTATGCCGGTGCAGGAAAAACAAATAGCCCTGCATGCCGGATTTATTGCATATGCCGGAGGAAATTCCCAGATGGGACTGCGTTTTATGCATTTTGCCGGACGCAGCCTGTAAAAACAGCGGTGCATGCGGAAATGCGATGCACCGCCGTCTGTTGTATTGCGACCAGATGGGTGATGGTTCAGGCAGCCTTTTCTGCCGGCTTGGCGGGTACCGTAATGAAATGCGCGTGGATCAATGCGATGCCGACAAGTCCGACAAGGATCGTCGAAGCGAGCATTTCCACAACGGCATTCACGCCGACGAAGGCAACGATGAAGGCAAGCACATTTCTGCCGTCCATCAAACCCTGTACATACTCGGTGTTACCGAAGAGCAGCACCAGTGCAGACATAAAGAACGCGGTGTTCAGGAATGCTGCACAGAAGCCCGTGACCGCACAGGCAGTCTCCTTGTTGAGCTTGGCGACGCCGCGGAAGATGAAGCCGCAGAGCAGGCCGTCAAGCGCACGGGGAATGAAGCGCTGTACGAAGGCGAGAAACGGGTCGATCCCGAAGAGAATCGCGCCCATGCCGCTCGGTACGCCGATGCCGATGCACTGCAGAAAGCTCATGATGCCGAAGACGGATCCGAGGATGAGACCTCCGACCGGGCCGAGGGCAATGGCTGCAATGGCGACCGGGATCATGCCGAGTGAGATCGAGAGCGGACCGATGGGTACGGTTCCGATCGGCGTCAGCAGAAAAATCAGCTCGATCGCCGTCAGCGCTCCCAGAGTTACAAGTGATCTGGTGTTTTTCATATTCAATTTTCCTCCTTGTGTTATCATTCCCTTGCAGGGATACAATACAACACCTATATTATACCATATCCGCAGAAAAAAGTAAAGGGGAATCCGTAAAAAAATCCGGATCTGACTGCTTTCCCTCTGGATTTTTTCCGGCAGGTATGCTATAATAGAGAAAACACCCCGAAGGAGGAATCATTCCCATGCTGACCGGAAAAACAGCCGTGCTTGCCGTGACAGGCAGCATTGCGGCGTATAAGATCGCCAATCTCGCGAGAATGCTGAAAAAACTGAATTGCAATGTCCATGTGCTCATGACACAGAACGCCACGAATTTCATCCATCCCATCACCCTCGAGACGCTGACGCAGAACAAGGTGCTCATTGACACGTTTGACCGGAATTTCCAGTACAGCGTTGAGCATGTCGCCCTTGCCAAGCAGGCAGATGTGGTGATGATCGCCCCGGCGTCTGCGAACGTGATCGGGAAGATCGCATGCGGCATTGCGGACGATATGCTCACAACGACCGTGATGGCATGCCCCTGCAAGAAGATCGTTTCCCCGGCGATGAATCACAACATGTTCCACAATCCCATTGTTCAGGACAATATTGAAAAGCTGCGCCGCTTCGGCTATGAGATCGTTGCCCCCGACCGCGGGATGCTGGCCAACGGCGACATCGGAGACGGAAGAATGCCGGAGGAGAGCGTGCTGCTCGATTATATTCTCCGGGAGATCGCCTGTGAGAAGGATCTGACGGGCAAGCGGGTGCTTGTGACCTCGGGCGCCACACGCGAGCCGCTTGATCCGGTGCGCTTCATCACGAATCACTCCTCCGGCAAGATGGGTGCTGCCGTGGCAAAGGCCGCCATGCTGCGCGGGGCGCAGGTAACGCTTGTCGCTGCACACATGGATGTGGCACCGCCGCCGTTCGTGCGTGTCGTACCGGTCGGAACGGCGCAGGAGATGTTTGAGGCCGTGACGGATCTGGCATCTGCCGCGGATATTGTCATCAAGGCAGCCGCCGTCGCGGATTACACGCCGGTGACGACCGCCGACCAGAAAATGAAGAAATCCGACGGTGACCTGACGATCGAGCTGAAACGCACGCCGGATATTCTGAAATACCTTGGCGAGCACAAACAGCCCGGACAATTCCTCTGCGGCTTCTCGATGGAAACGCAGAATGTGATCGAAAATTCCCGGAAGAAGCTGGCCTCGAAACATGCGGACATGATCTGTGCCAATTCCCTGCGCACGGAGGGTGCGGGATTCGGCACCGACACCAATGTCATCACGCTCATCACCCCGGATTCGGACACGGAGCTGCCCCTCATGAGCAAGGAGGAGGCTGCCCACCGGATCCTCGATGCGATCCTTTCCCGGATGGACTGACAAAGATGCTTTGCTGAAAGAAGAAAATCCCCCTTTGGTGAGAAGGGCAAGGCGCGTGAAGAGTCCCGCTCCCTGCTTTTCACTCTCCGCAACGTGATCACACGCAGTATAAAGCCCCAGCAGCTGGAAAGCCCCGCGCCCCGTCCGGAGGCAAAGTCTCAAGCCATCACAGGGTACAGCTATGAGCCGTGGCATATCCGCTATGTCGATGATCCTGCGATTGCAAAGGAGATCACGGAAAAGGATATCACACTCGAGGAGTATCTGAACCGGCTGCCGGTTTCGGATGTGACACCTCCCAAGGATGAAGCAGACGGCTTTTCCGTTGCGATCCACACAGAAGGTCTGGGACAGATCGCATATGCCGCAGAGGGGGAAGCGCCGGAGTTTGACGATGCGTTCCCGATGCAGGATGCATTGCTGAATCTGACAGACAATGCGACCTATGTGTTCGCAGCCAAAGCTGATGACGGTTTTACATTCCTCAAATGGACAAAGGACGGAAACGACTATTCCACCGACGAGCAGATCACCGTGACGCTTTCGGAGGATGCCGAGTATACGGCTGTATTCGACATGGCAGAATAAGACCGCCGGCTGCACCGGGGCGGCGGGATCTGAGATCAGGATGGTATCAATACAGCAGCCTCCGGTTCCCGGGAACCGGAGGCTTGCTCTTTTTTCTGCATCCTGCCCTGCACCTTGTTGACAAACGGGGCTGTTTCTGTTATAATACTATCAGACAGTCATGATACAAACAGATCCATTGTTTACCGGAACGGAGGAATCACCATGCATCTGAAACGCCCTGCCGCCCTGATGGCTGCGGCAGCCATGCTTTTCACATTCGGTGCCTGCCAGCCCAAGGAGGAGGTACCGCCTGTCATTCCGATCGAAACCACGGAGCATAAAGCCACCACCGCACCGCCGGAGACCACGGCACCGCCGGAAACTACAACCAAAGCTGCTGCCACCAAGCCTCCGGCCGCGGCCAAGCAGCCGACAGATTTCGACGAATACCAGTCCAATACCACCATTGCGACCGGCTCCAATTACATCTACCCCGATGCACAGAACACCACCTTCCGCACCTATTTCCCTGTCGAGGAATACGGCGAGCTGACGTATGCATTCTATTTCTCCAACACCGTGGATTCCACCTGGGAGCGCGGACGCTATTCCTATGCGGGGCTCGAGGGCGGCTCGTATACCATCGTTTCCGCCAAGGTCGCTGACGGCGGCACCTCCGGCAGAGCCAAGCCGACCAACTACCAGGATGTGACCTTCGACGGCAGCAAGACCAGGGAAGTTGAGCCCGGGGAAACCTTCTGGAGCGACGAGATCACGATCGACATTCCGGAGGATCATTACCTCGTCTGGGAATGGACGCTCACGGGCAATGACATTCCTTGCATCCGCATGACGGAAATGACCTACTCCTATATCATTGCCAAGGATGCGGCAGACGACGATGCCCTGCAATATAATATGGATGTTCCCGGCCCGCAGCTCATCGGTGCCAAGCGCGATGTGAAAAAGCGCATTGTCTGCCTGGGCGATTCCATTACACAGGGCGCGGAGACGACCTCCTATAAGGAGCGTTTCTGGGCTGCAAAGCTCTCGCAGGCGCTTGGTGACGAGTATGCCGTATGGAATCTGGGACTTGGCTATGCACGGGCAAGTGATGCAGCGCTGTGCGGAGACTGGCTGGAACGCGCCAAAAGCGGCGATGTGGTCACATTGGCCTTCGGTACGAATGATCTGGCCGTCGGGCAGTTCGGCGCACAGGAAATCAGCTCCGCAGAGGAGATCGAGGGCTGGCTGCGCAAGATCATTGAGGAGCTGCGTGCATCCGGATGCAAGGTCATTCTCTTCAATGCACCGCCCTTCGGCTTTGATGCCATGACAGAGATCCAGCGCGAGGCGCTCAATGAACGCATTCCAATCATTGCCGAGGAGACCGGCTGTGAATATTTCGACTGGAACAAGCTCCTGGCCGATCCGGACAATCCTGCCGCCTCCCTGTACGGCGGCCATCCGGACGATGACGGCTGCGAGGCCATTGCCGATGCACTGACCGATCAGTTCGGCAAGCTGCTCAAATAAACACAATACGCCCCTGCGCGGATGCTTCCTGCGCAGGGGCGATCTTTATTGAAACAGTGCTTGCAGGTCGTCGGCCAGTGCGTCCGTGCAGCCGGCGCGGTACACGGCCGCATGTGTCTGCGGATGCAGTCCTTCATGGTCAAAGGGCATTTCGGCGCAGAGCATTGCCGTTCCCTGCCCGTCCGAGGCCGTCAGATACAGCCGGTAACAGAGCCGGTGCTGCTCCTTGTCATACTGTACATCGGAGAGGTCACAGATCCGGATCGTGTAGCCCTTCAAATAGAAATCCCTGCATTGTGCCGCGATCCTTTCCGCACAATCCGGTGCAAAGCGATGGCCGACCATCATGCTGCAGCGGCGTTCGAGCTGCTCAAGATCCGCCTCCGTGAAGGGTGTGTCATTGACCATGACCGCCGGCAATACCCAGCCGCTTCGCAGGGTATGGTCGGCGATGAAGCCAAGTGCCTTGTCCAGACGGTCATAGGTCTCCTGTGTCAGGCCGCCGCTGCCGACCGCCTCACAGCGGTACAGTCCGTCAATATCGCGTTCGAGCTGCAGATGCAGCTCCCGCCCGTCCCGGTAGAAGATCTCCGCATAGGAGATTACCAGCCGGGATTCCTCCTTGACCGTTCCGGAATAGCCCGAACGAATGCGGATGTGATCGACGGCTGTATCCCCGAATGCCGCTTCGCAGGTTTCCTGCAGCATGGCAATGTCCTTATCCTGTTCAAGCTGCAGATAGCTGCCAAGTGCCGCTGAATGCTGCAAGCCTGCGCCGGCATGTGACACATAGCCTGCATAATCGCCTTCCGCCAGCATTTTCACCAGCGGCCGGACATTGATCGTCTGCCAGACGGTTTCAAAGCTCGGAACCGGATCCTGCTTCAGGATCTGTCCCGCCGACAGCACCCCGATCAGCCCAGCCATGACTGCGGAAGCAATCCCCAGCAAAATGATCTTGCCGCGATTGTGCTTCATTTTCCGGTTCACCCGCTGCATGGCGGCGTCTGCGCCGGGAACAATGACAGGCGCTGCCTCCTCCGGCGGTTCGTCATACAGCCTGCGGCATGCTGCACACGATGCAATGTGTGTTTCGACAGCCTGCTTTGATGCCTCGCTGCACAATCCCTCGGCGCACAGCGGGATCAGATCACGGATGATTTCACAAGTCAGTTCTTTCACAGCAATCCCTCCTCTTCCATTCGCAGCAGCAGCTTTTCCTTTGCCCGGAAGCAGGTCACCCTTGCCCAGTTCGCGCTTTTCCCAAAAATGGCACCGATCTCTGCAAACGGCAGCTCCGCGAAGGTGCGCAGGGTGAATACCTCCTTGTACGGTTCGTCCAGATCATGCAGCAGCCGGTGAATCGCCTGTGCCTGCATCCGGTCGGTGATCCGTTCCTCGATGGGCGCACCGTCATCGGCATGCACATCCTCCAGCGGCAGATCGCCGTGATCTGCCCGGCTGCACTGATTCAGGAACAAATTTCTGGCAATGGTGCAGAGCCATGTCCTGACGCTGCATCGGCCTTCAAAGCGTTCAAAATGGACGATCGCCCGCAGCATGGTTTCCTGGAGAATATCCTCCGCCTGCACCGGATCCCCGCAAAGCCGCAGCGCAAAGCGGTACACATCCTGTGCATACGCCCGGTAGATCTCATCAAGTGCTTCCTGCATGGCTCTCACCTCCTTCTGTTTATTAGACAGGTCAGGACGGCTTGTGTTACAAAAAAAAACGGAGCGACTCAAAGCCGCTCCATTGCTGTTATTCCTTCGCCAGACGATCTGCGATCTCAATATCGGAAAAGCGCTCTGCAAAGGCAGCATCCAGTGGGACACTGATCTGCTCACCCGACTGCATATTCTTCAGCTTTGCCTGATTCTCTGCCAGCTCATTGTCACCAATGACGACCGTGAACCGCGCACCGATCTTGTCGGCATATTTCATCTGTGCCCGCAGGCTGCGCCCCATGACATCCGTCTGCGCGGATATGCCCTCTCTGCGCAGCATTGCCGTAAGCTGCAATGCCTTGTCCGCTGCGGCATCACCCATCGGTGCAAAATACACATCCACACGCTTGGGCTCACCAAGGGTCACGCCCTGGTTGCGCAGCACCAGCAGCAGACGCTCCAGACCCATGCCGAAGCCGAGTGCCGGTGTGGACGGGCCGCCAAGCTGCTCGATCAGGCCGTCATACCGGCCGCCGCCGCAGACCGTTCCCTGTGCGCCGATCGAGGTGGTCACAAATTCAAAGACAGTCTTGGTATAGTAATCCAGTCCGCGCACGATGCGGGGATCCACGGAATACGAAATGTCCAGCAGGTCGAGATTCTTCTTGAGCTGTGCAAAGTGCGTGCTGCAATCCTCACACAGATAATCCAGGATCTCCGGTGCATCCTTGCCGATCTCCTTGCAGATGGGGCTCTTGCAGTCGAGCAGGCGCATCGGATTCTTTTCCAGACGCTCCTGGCAGGTCTCGCACAGCTCCTCACGATGCGGCGCAAAATAGGCCTTGAGTGCTTCGTGGTACTTCTTCCGGCATACCGGGCAGCCGATGGAATTGATGTGCAGCTCGATATTCTCCACGCCCACCTGATCCAGGATCTGCTTGGCCAGCGAAATGACCTCCGCATCTGCCGCGGGGCTTGCGGAGCCTGCCATTTCCACACCGAACTGGTGGAATTCACGCAGTCTGCCCGCCTGCGGACGCTCGTGACGGAAGCAGGAAAGGATGTAATACACCCGCTGCGGCAGTGCTTCATTCAGCAGGCCGTTCTGGAGAATGGCGCGGATGGTGCCCGCCGTTCCCTCCGGGCGGAGTGTGAAGGTGGATTCGCGTGCGGAAACGGTGTACATTTCCTTCTGCACCACATCGGTCGTCTCACCTACGCCGCGGGAGAACAGCTCCGTCTGCTCGAAGGTGGGAACGCGGATCTCGGAAAAGCCGAAGGTATCGGCGGTGTCACGCAGAAATTTCTCAAGCGTCTGCCAATCGCTGCTTGCACCGGGCAGAATGTCCTCGGTGCCGTTGGGTCTTTTGAGTAATGCCATATTATGCCTCCTGCATCATTGATGATAAACAGATGATAAACAGAAAAGTCTGCCGTCCTGCCCTCTGGTCAGGTATGGCAGACTTTGGACTTACATACGGACTGAACGAATGCGGATCAAAGATCGGGATTCCCGATCTCTCTCCAATCGAGATCGCCGCGTTCAAGTGCCAGGATCAAAGCCTCTGCCGTTGCAATATTGGTCGCAACCGGCACATTATGCTTGTCACACAGGCGCAGCAAGGTCATATCCGCTGCATCCTTTTCAGGCACGGACAAGTTGGGATCACGGAAAAACAGCAGTACGTCGATCTCATTCCATGCGATCTTTGCACCGATCTGCTCGCCGCCGCCCTGCTGACCGCTGAAATATTTGTGGATCGGCAGACCCGTAGCCTCACTTACGAGCTTGCCGGTAGTTCCGGTCGCGCACAGATCATACCGCGACAGAATGCCGCAATATGCGATGCAGAATTGCACCATCAGCTCCTTTTTGGCGTCGTGTGCGATCAAGGCGATTGTCATTGTAATCATTCCCTTCCGCCGCTGGATGCGGCATTTCTTTTTTTCTCCCGGATCAGCTCCGGCGATTGCGTGCTTATTTAATGGTCAGCGGAACTGCCTCGCCCATCAGACGCTTGGAAATGGCATCGAATGCCTCCAGGCTCGGTGCGTTGAACGGCAGCGGTGTGCCCTTTCCGGTCGCTTCCTTGAGGGCAAAGTCCTCCGGAATGACACCCAGCAGCTGAATGCCGACGGTATCAATAATATCGTCGAGGTTGGAGATCATGCCGCTGGAAATGTCCTTCTTGCTCAGCTTGTTGATGATCAGGCGCTGGCGCTTGTTGCCGCGCTTGTAGAACTCGTCCGACATCATTGTGGCATCACGGATGCAGATGGGGTCGGGCGTGGTGACAACGAGGATCATATTCGACTGCTCCACGATGTCAAATACATGCGAGCTGATACCGGCACCGGTATCAATGATGATATAATCGAAATACTTACGGATCTCGCGGCAGATCGCCACGACCTCCTCTGCGGTCACCTTCATGAAGGCATCCTTCGGGGCGCAGAGAATATTCAGATTCGTTGCCGACGGTACGGTCACGACGGCATCGAGGATCTGCTTTCTGCCCGAAAGCACATCTCCGAGGTCATACTGTACCTTGCCGGCCATGCCGACCATAATATCCAGACAGCGCAGACCGAAGTCCAGCTCAATGATGAGGGTACGGCTGCCCTGCTTTGCGAGGGTGTAGCCGATGCCGTAGCAGATCGAGGATTTGCCGGTACCACCCTTACCGGAGGTCACTGCAATGATCCTGTTCGTATTCTTTGCCATGAATAGGCTCCTTTCCTATCTGTTTTTCTGTATTTCTTCATCTTCCCTTTATTCTCAGGAGCATTGTCCGCAACATTGCTGCATCCGTTCTGACATGCAGCCGTGCAGACCATTCGAGTATCAGAAAAATGTACAACATACCTACTTATAATTATACCACAAATCTGCGTTTTGTCAAATCCTACGGCACTGTAAATGATAAAATTGTGAAAAATATGAATTTTTGCATTTGGTATTTGGGCATTTTGTACAGTGTGCAGAGGGCATTTCTGCCCTCATCGCTGTGCAGATCACGGTGCCGCTGTTTCTGTCGCGGCTTCGGTCGTCTCTGCGGGTGTTTTCTGCGTCTCACGGGCGTTCTGCGGGGCATTGTAAATGCTGCCGTAGACCTCCTCATACAGCTTGAGGATCGGCCGGATCATATACTTGGAATACTCGCCGCCTTCGATGATCCCCGCAAAGGCGATCTGCGGATCATCCGCGGGGGCATAGCCGATGAATACCGAATCCTGTACACGCCGCGATACCTGCGGTGTACCGGTCTTGATGGCGACGCTGTAGCCCAGATTCTTCAGTGAATACTTCGCCGGGAACCCGTTGCCGGATGCCTGGATCATGCCGGATTCCACAAAATCATAGACATACCCGTAATTGAGGTCGATCTGTTCTGCGACCTGCGGCTGGGTCTCGTAGAGCATATGCTCGTGGTTGTAATCCCACACGCTGTCCACAAGATGCGGCGTATAGCGTGTGCCTTCATTGGCGATGGTGCAGGCGACATTGGCAAGCTGCAGCGGGGAGACCATCGTATCACCGTTGCCGATGCCCGCCTGAATGACGGAGCCGACAGTCCACATCAGGCCGAGATCCTTGTATTTTTCCGGCGTTGCCATATAGCCGGCGGCATCTGCCGTTTCAATGCCGGTATTCTGACCGACGCCGTAGAGCCGGGCATATTCCGCGATCTTGTCGATTTGCAGGCGGCGCGACAGCTCATAAAAGAAGGAGTTGCACGATACCCGCAGCGCCGGAGCAACGGAAATATAATTGTGGAAACCGGTGCAGTGGAAATTCGTATCCATATAATGGTACGTCCTGCCGCAGTAGAAGGAGGTCGTGCCGTTGATGACGCCTTCATTCAGACCGGCCGTGGCGGTAATGGTCTTGAAGGTCGATCCGGGACGGTACAGACCCATTGTGGCGCGGTTGAAGAGCGGATTGCCGTCCGTGGCCAGCAGGTCGGCATAATGCTCGGAATATTCCGTCAGATCGTAGGTCGGTGCCGTGACCTCACCAAGGACGGCGCCGGTCTTAGCATCGAGCACGACAATGGCACCCGCCTTGACGGACTGATAGCGCACTGCCCAGCCGTATTGCAGGAAATTGTCCAGAATGTCCTGCAAGCCGCGCTGGAATTCGCTGTTGATCGTCAGCTGCACGGTATGTCCGGCATCCACAGGCTCGGTGATCTCATCAGAGACGGCAATGCCGTTTTCATAGGTGATGGTACGCACGCCCGGTGTACCCTGCAGCTCCTCCTCCATAGCGCGTTCAATGCCGCTGATGCCGACAATGGCATCGAGGTCATAGCCCTTGGAGAGGTATTCCTCCGCATTTTCGGCGTAGATCGGGCCGGTCGTTCCCAGCTCATGCGGCACCACATCCCCGACAAGAATGTCACGCGCTGCCTTCTGTTCGATCTCCACGCCGGAGAGCTGCATGGAAAGCTCCGAGAGAACACGCACCGTCTCCGGCCGGATGTTCTCGGCAAGCTGGAACCGGTTGGAAATGGAGAAATCGTCGTCGAGCATCGTATACCGGATGCCCGCAATGATGCGGCGTTCCTGCTCGGAATAGTCCTCACCGATGCCGTAGTCGTCAAACAGCACATCCATGCAGTTGGATGCCGTGGCATAGGCATTGACGCCGATCTTGGCCTTCATCTTGTCGAGCGCTGCCTGATCGGCGTCGGGGCTGAACGTATAAGGTGCTTCCTGAGAGATCGGAAGGCTGTCCTCCCACGTTGTGCCGTCCTTGGCCAGAATGCCCGTAAGCCGCCGCAGCACCTCGTTGCTCTCATGATTGTCCGAAGGGAAGCTCTTCTCGTCGATCACGACCGTATAGGTCACATGGTTTCCGATCAGCACATTTCCCATCGCATCCACGATCTCGCCGCGGGTGGGATTGATCTTCTGCGTGTAGGAGGTAATGACCTTGTCCTTCTTGATATAGGCCTCGGTATTGACCACCTGCACCTTCATCAGCCGCAGCGCCCCCATTGCCGCACTGACCAGCACGACAAGGACGGCAAGCGCCATTTTGATATATTCTGAAATCGGTCTCATGCAGCGCCTCCGTCAGCTTTCACGCACGATCGTCTTTTCCAGCTCAAAATGCCGTCTGCTGCCGCAGCGCAGGGCGATCTGCCGGACGATCAGATAAATGGGAATGAGGGAGATCATCGTCATGATCCCCGAGGGCAGCATGATATGCCGGTAGATCAGTCCGACATCCTCCAGCCCCCAGATCGCATAGTAAAAGACAAAGTCCACATACCCCTGCACCGCCGTACAGATGCCGGTCAGCAGGAGCATATTGAGCAGCTTTTCCTGGAGCAGATAGCTGTGCAGCAGCGATACCGCCACGCAGCACACCACCAGCCAGATGGCATTGAAGCCCAGGAGCTTGTCGCAGCTCAGGTCGATCAGCAATCCGCAGATCACCCCGACAGCCGTGGCCGGGATCTCGCCGGTATGCGCCGAAATGCACAGCGCCAGCGGGATCAGCAGCAGCGGCTTGACGCCGCTGCCGGCGGACATGAGGACATAGCAGACAAAGATCAGCAGCGCAAAGAGGATCCACTGGATCGTCTGCTTCCAGCCGTAGCCGCGTTCGGTATTCTTCACGATCATGGCAGCTCCTCGCTTTTCCCGGCAAAATCCGTAATGACCGTCACCAGATCGAGATTGCGGATATCCTCCGCAGGCTCCACCGATGCATAGGCCGTCATACCGGAATCATCCATCTGCACGCCGCGCACATAGCCGATCACAAAGCCCTTCGGGAACAGTCCGTTATCGCCGGAGGTCAGGATCACCTTGTCCTCCTTGAGAAGAGTCTCCTTGTCGAGGTATTGCAGCTTGCACATGCCGTCGATCGAAAGTGCCACGCTGCCGGTCAGCACGCCGTAATCACGGGTCGTGCTGCAATAGGCTGCAATGGACAGATCCGGGGAAAGCACGGTCGTTACAGTCGATGTATCCGCGCCGATCTCCGTAATGACGCCGACCAGTCCCTGCTCGGTCACGACCGGATCCCACAGGCTCAGTCCGTCCTGCGTTCCCGCATCAATGCGGAATTTTCCGAACGGATCATTCGTGACATAGCCGGTCACGCGGCACGGGGCAGACATGGTCACATCGGTATACATCTCCTTGATGCCGACAAAGGCCTCCAGCTCCTCAAGACGATTCTTGGTCTGGTCATAATCCGCCAGCTCCTTGCTGAGTCTGGCGACCTCACGCCGCAGGGCGCGGTTGTCCTCGTAATTCTTTTCGGCATTGCGGTAGACGTCGATCGAATATTCCACATGCTCCGAGATGCTGTGCGAGGCACGCTGGAAGGGGGCGGTGATCGCCGAAAAAAAATCCACCGTACTGATGGTATAGCCGCCCACGGAGACCGCATACACCATCACGCCGACCAGCAGCGCCAGAATGCCCAGTATGACCTTCATCTTCGTGCTTTTCCAGAAGTTCTCCATATCTCCGCTCCTTTCCTATAAATGACCCCGCCGGAGGGGCACAGGGCTCCTCCGGGCAGGGCGTCTTATTTCTCGTAATATTTCAGGTATTCGACCAGCGTATCCTGGTATTTGTCCATATTCTCGAGCACCTTGCCGGCGCCCTCAGCCACGCAGTCCAGCGGGAATTCCGCAATATAAACCGGCATGCCCGTTTCGCGGTTGATCAGCTTGTCAAGCCCGCGCAGCAATGCGCCGCCGCCTGCCAGCGTGATGCCCTGGTCGATAATATCCGCACTCAGCTCCGGCGGTGTCTCCTCAAGCGTGGTCTTGATCGCGTCGATCACGCGGGAAAGCGGCTCTGCCATGGCATCGCGCACCTCGGTGGAAGTGATGGTGACATTCTCCGGCAGACCGTTGAGGAGGTTGCGTCCCTTGATCTCCATGCTTTCCTCGGTCTCGCCCGGGAAGGCCGATCCGATGGTCAGCTTGATCGTCTCCGCCGAACGCTCACCGATCAGCAGATTGTACTTTTTCTTGATAAAGCTCTGGATCGCTGCATCAAATGCATCACCCGCACAGCGCACGCTCCGGGAGGTCACAATGCCGCCGAGGGAAATGACCGCCACCTCGCTCGTGCCGCCGCCGATGTCCACGATCATGCTGCCGGTCGGCTCAGTCGTAGGCAGACCTGCCCCGATCGCCGCCGCCATCGGCTCCTCCACGATGAAGACCGGATGCCGTGCGCCGGCTTTTTCCGCCGCCTCGCGCACGGCATTGCGCTCGACCGGCGTGACACCCGAGGGAATGCAGATGGTCACACGCGCCTTGGCAAAGAGGCGTCCCTTCAGTGCCTTCTGGATGAATTCCTGCAGCATCGTGATCGTCAGGTCAAAATCCGCAATGACGCCCTCCTTCAGCGGCCGCACCGCTACAATGGAACCGGGTGTACGTCCGATGACCTGCTTGGCATCCTTGCCGACATACCGTGCTTTTTCGGTTCTGGTATTGACCGCCACAACAGACGGCTCACGCAGCACGATGCCCTTGCCGCGCATATAGACAAGCGTGTTCGCGGTACCGAGGTCGATACCGATATCCTTTGTAAACAAGCTCAATGCTCTCGCTCCTTTATTCACCTGCACAGGTTCTTCTCCCGTGCAGACTGACTGATTTGTTCCTGCTATACTGATACGATTCTATTATACCATCATTCTGCCCGGGAAACAAGCGGATTTTACAAATTTTTATGTATACCATGAAATTCCGCTCCGGATCCCCGGAAAAACCGTTCAAATCAGCCAATAATGAGTTTTTTGAGCTTCGGATAGCACAGCAGCGCCACCATGACCAAAAACATCTGCGCAATGCAGACATGGATCTGGGTGCCGACGGTAATGTCCAGGATCTGCAGATGCATCGTAAATGTATCAAAGCCGAATTCATAGACATGACCGATCCATTCCAGATCCGGTACCTCTACGCAGACCTGCCCGAGCAGGCTTCCGCCGACAATCGCCAGAAGCACCAGTGCCGTCATCAGTAATCCTTGTTTCATTGTCCTCTACTCCTTTGTTTTTTTCGTATTCAGGCGGCCTTACGCGCCAAGCCCTGTCGAACCGAATCCGCCTGCGCCGCGTTCTGTTTCGTCCACGCAGTCCGTTTCCCCGATCTCCGGGAAGAGCACCGGCGTGACCACAAGCTGCGCCACACGCATCCCGTGCACGACGGCAAAGGGCTCGCGGCTGATATTGTGCAGCGGCACGAACCATTCCCCGCGGTAATCGCTGTCCACGACACCGACTGCATTCGCCAGGGTAATGCCGTGCTTTGATGCCAGCCCCGAACGCGGATAGATCAGCAGCGCCACATCCGGCCTTGTCGGCTGGCATTTCACGCCGATCGGCACCATCGCCGTTTCTCCCGGATAAATCATGATCGGCTCGTCAAGGCATGCAAACAGATCCGCGCCCGCGCTCTGTGCCGTCTTGCGCTCCGGGAGAATGGCCTTGGGATGGATCTTTTCAAATAAGAGCTTCATCGCAGTCCGCCTTTCTCATACAGTCCCCGTGTCCGGTGCTCCGGCGCCGCGCCGCCGTTATGATAGGCAGCCACGACCTCCGGGATCCTTGCCGGGGATTCGTCTGTGAAATAAAAATCATGGTAATCGAGCCCCGCCGGCATTCTGTCTGCCAGCCAGAGGATCTCGGAATTGACAAGCTCCTGATAGTCGCCGCTGCACATCAGCGGGAATTGTCTGCCTGTCCGGTCGGTCATAATGCAGCCCTTCTGCCAGCGGCATCCCTCCTGCGCCCGGATCGGACAGACGCGCAGCAGCATCATCGGCAGCCTGCCGTAAACGATCGCACCGACCGGGACAATGCGTCCGAGGTCGCGGATCCTTGCCCAGCGCAGCTCAATGGATGCGGTCACATCCGCAATGCCGGCATCCTCCAGCATTTCTGCCGTCAGGCGGTTGGCGGTATTCAGGCCGAATCCGCCGTGCAGCACAAAGCCTGTCTCCCGCCCGATGCGGACATCGGCAAGATTATGGCAGACCAGATGCCGGAAGCCCTTCTGATACAATGCCGCAAGGCGTTTCCGGTATGCTGCCTCATCCGCAATGATGCGCGGTGCTTCGAGCCAGACCGATGCATCCGGTGTGCAGCCCTCTGCCAGCGTCAGCGGAATGCAGACGATCCCGCCGCATTTTGCTGCGGCCTGATACTGGGCAGCGGTGCGCACATGAAGCCTGTCGGCGGCCATGCCCGGCGAACGCTTGTCCGGAAGCGTGATGCTGCCGGGGATCACGCGGCATTCCGGGGTATGTGCCCCGATGCGCAGGCGGTTCATGGCTTCGGCTGCCTCCCGGCGCATGGCATTGCACTGCGAGGCAGACAGGAAGAGACTGTCCGGATTGTCCAGCACGGCGCCGCCGAAGGTATAGGGCGAGCCGCCGAGCTTCTGCATGCTTTTGACCAGCAGTTCCTCTGTGAGCGGGGATCTCTGCGGGATCTGGGGAATTTCCCCGGATACCGTGACGGCATGGCCTTCCGGATCCGAAGCCTCAAGCACCGCCGGGATGCCGGGGGCAAGATGCATGGTGAATGCCAGCTCGGAAACCGGCCTTTCCTGCGCATAGAGGCCTTGCAGGGATTGCAGCACCTGCTGCCCCGCCTGCACATCCTCCTTGCGCCGCCAGCCGAACATATCGCGCTTTTTTCCGGTGAAATAGCCGTCCGTGAAGCCGCTGCGGGAAAAGACCGCCTGCAGCGTATCCAGATCCGGCTGCTCTCCCGCCAGTGCCATGCGCAGGGCAGTAACGGCAGCGGCCACATATTCCGGCCGCTTCATGCGTCCCTCGATCTTGAAGGAGGAAACGCCCATGTCCTGCAATTCCCGGACATGCTCCACCAGGCTCAGATCCTTCAGCGAAAGCGCTGCCGGATTTTTCCCGCCCGGTGTCCGAAACGGCAGACGGCATGCCTGTGCGCAGGCGCCGCGGTTGGCGCTTCTGCCGCCGGCCAGTGCCGAAAAGCTGCATTGTCCGGAAACGCTCATGCACAGGGCGCCGTGGACGAATACCTCCACCTCCACCGGCAGCCTGCACAGCGCCGCAAGATCCTCCCGCGGCATTTCCCTGGCTGCCACCACGCGGCTGCACCCCAGGGAAGCCGCTTCCTGTGCGCCCTCCGGGGTATGAATGCTCATCTGTGTGGAGGCATGCAGGATCATATCCGGGACAAGCGCCCGCATCAGCCGCAGCGCCCCGAGATCCTGCACGATGCAGGCATCGACCAGCGGCGCCGCCTGCCGGATGTAATCGGCAAAGGCGGGCAGCTCCGTATCGGTCAGGAGCGTATTGACAGCCAGATGCAGCCCGACCCCGTGCAGACGGCAGAGGTCGGATGCCTCCCGAAGCTGCGTCAGATCAAAATTCGCCGCGCTGCTTCGCGCCGAATACATGGTGCCGCCGAGATAGACCGCATCCGCACCGCAGCGGACGGCTGCGATCAGGGATTCCATGCTCCCGGCGGGCGCAAGGATCTCCGGGGAGCGCATCAGATGGAATCCTTGAGCTTTTTGAGCTTGATCGTGGTTTCGAGCTGGGCGATCTTGGATTTGAGTGCCTCGATCTCACGCAGCGCGGCATCCCGCTCAATGCGCACGCGGCCGGCATCGTCCACATACTGCTTGCTTTCCTCGCAGACCTCCTCGAGCCTTGCACGGGATTTCTGGAGGTCATCGAGTGCGGACATCGCCGTCATGATGGCGGCATTGTACTGCGATACGCCGTGATCCATGCTCTCCTTGACGGACGCCTCAAGCATCCGTGCGAGATGATACACATAATTCGGGCTTTCCTCCGTCTGGAGGGTGTAATCCTTGCCCAGAATAACGACCTTGACCTTGTTCATCATGTTTGTGCTCCTTTTCTTTATGAATTTCCGTGTTCATGCATCCGGCATCAGAAATACCGGATCAGGGAAACGACCCGTCCGAGGATCTCCACCTCATCGACAATGATCGGTTCCATTTCGGCATTCTCCGGCTGCAGGCGGAAGTGGCCGTCCTCCTTGAAGAAGGTCTTGACCGTCGCCTCATTGTGATCGACCATGGCGACCACCACATCGCCGTTTTCGGCAACGGGGGTCTGCTCCACGATGACAATGTCACCGTCCATAATGCCAATGTCGATCATGCTCTCCCCCTGGATCCGCAGGGCAAAGAGCTTGCCGTCATAGCTCCGGTGCGGTTCAAAATCCACATAATCCGTGACATTCTCGATCGCGGTAATGGGAATGCCGGCTGCGACTGTGCCGACCAGCGGAATGCCGGCGGGTTCCTCACTGTCCTCCGTGACAATGATGGCACGGTTCTTGCCCTCATGCAGGACGATCCGCCCTTCCTCAGCCAGCCGGTGCAGATACCGGTGAACCGTCGAGGTGGACGAAATTTTCAGGGAATCGCAGATCTCCCGGACGGACGGCGCAATGCCTTCGTCCCGGATATAACTGCGGATGAATTCGAGGATCTGCTCGGCGCGTTCCGGATTGCGCTCACGCATGGATCATCCCTCCTTCTGCAGCCGCTCCAGGATCATCTTTGCGACCTTGTTGACGTCGCCGCAGCCCATGGTCAGCACGAGGTCGCCCTCCTGCACATGGGATACCACATAATCGACCACATCATCAAAATTCTGGTATTTCCGCTCGTCGGTATATTCGGCAGTCTCATCCTGCGGGAAGTACACGGCATTGTTCATGATCTCCGCGAGATTGCGGGTATAGATGCCATAGGTGTTCTTCTCGCGGGAGCCCATAATATCGGTCAGAACCGCGACATCCGCAATTTCCAGTGCATCCTTGAATTCCTCCAGATGCTGCACCGTGCGCGAGAAGGTAAACGGCTGGAATACGGCGATCACGCGCTTGTAGTCCATTTCCTTTGCAGCCCTCAGCGTTGCGGTCAGCTCGGTCGGATGATGCGCGTAGTCATCGGCAATGGTCACGCCGCTGACAACACCCTTGATCTCGAAGCGTCTGCCTGCGCCGCGGAATTCCGCAAGACCCTGTGCAGCCGCCTCAAACGGCAGTCCGATCAGATCGGCCGCAGCCACGGCAGCCAGCGAATTGAGGACATTGTGCTCGCCGGGTACCTGCAAGGTGATCCTGCCCAGCATTTCGCCGTTTTTCAGGACAGTGTAGGCTGTTCCTGCGCCGGAGAGATGGGTCACATCCACGGCACGCCAGTCGCAGCCCTCCCCGTAGCCGAAGGAGATCATCTGCTTGCCCTCCACGCCTGCAATGGCCTTGAGGGTGTTGGCATCGTCGCCGTTGTAGATCACGGCCTTCGACGCCATGCCGCAGAATTTGTGGAAGGACTTGATGATATTCTCCACGGTGCCGAAGTAATCCAGATGATCTGCGTCGATGTTCAGAACGACGGCAATATCCGGATAGAGCTTGAGGAAGGTATCGACGAATTCGCACGATTCGCAGACAAAGACATCGCTTGTGCCTGCGCATCCGCTGCCGTGGATGATCGGCAGCTTGCCGCCGATATAGGCCGACAGGTCAATGCCGGCGGTGTAGACGATCTGCGTAAGCATGGAGGTCGTGGTCGTCTTGCCGTGGGTGCCGGAAATGCAGACCGCATCCTCGTACCAGCTCGATACGATGCCGAGGAGGTCGCTGCGTTCAAGCACCGGCACGCCCGATGCCTTCGCTGCGATCAGCTCCGGATTGTCGGCCATGATCGCCGCGGTATGCACGATCAGATCCGCACCTTCGATATTTTCCGCACGCTGTCCGAGCGGCTTGACCTCGATGCCCATATTGCGTACCGCCTGGAGCGTTTCCGTCTCGTTGTTGTCCGAGCCGGTCAGGTGATAGCCCTTGGCATGGAGAATCTGCGCCAGCGGATACATGCCCGATCCGCCGATGCCGATGAAGTGAATGTGCTTTTTATCAGTCAAAATTGATTTATTCATAAAATACACCTTATTTCTTCTTATAATATCCATATATTTAGATTATACTTAAATTACACTGCCGCGCGTTTGCGATCGACCGGAACTCCGGCATTTCTGCCGGATACAGATGAGCGTGCGGCAAACACAAGGAGGTCAAAAGAATCATGGAAATCACAGACATCAAGATCCGCAAAATCATTACCGAGGGACGGCTGCGTGCCGTTGTCTCAATCACCATTGACCACATGCTTGCTGTACACGATATCAAGATCGTGCAGGGAGACGAGCGGCTGTTCATCGCCATGCCGAGCCGCAAGGACGAGAACGGCGTCTTCCGTGATATCGTACATCCGATCCTTCCGGAGGGACGCAGGATGATCGAAGAGAGCATCCTCGATGCGTACCAGAAGCATCTGGCACTCGCGGAAATTGAGGCCGCTCAGGAGGCTGCCGCAGAGGCACCGGCTGAGTAAACAGAGAGAAAACCAAATTACGGGGAATCTGAGGGGAACGGCAAATGCCGTTCCTTCTTTTTTTGCCTTACGCCTTCCCCGCTGCCCGCAGCGCCGCCAACTTCAGGATGGCGACCTGTGTCTTGGAATCGGGGGCTTCATTCCGGAGCACCATCTCCACGGCCTGTGCAAACGGCATCCGCTCCACATCCAGGAATTCATCCGCATCCAGGCTCTGGTCGCCGTAATGCAGATCCTTCGCCAGGAATACATGAATGACCTCCGCGCAGTAAGCCGGGGTCGGGATGACCGTTCCGAGCGGCTCGAAGATGCCGGCGGTGCAGCCGCATTCCTCAAGAAGCTCGCGGCGGCCGCATTCCTCCGGATTCTCGCCGTATTCGAGCTTTCCTGCCGGGATCTCGACCGTTACCTGTGCATGCGGGTAGCGGTACTGCCGCACCAGCAGCACCTCATCCTGGTCGGTGAGGGCAAGAATGCACACACCGCCGGGATGCCGGACGACCTCACGGGTCGTCGTATCGCCGTTTTCGAGCTTGACCCGGTCGCGCTCCACACGGATGATCCGTCCGTCATAAATGACCTCGCTGTCAATTCTGGTTTCGTTCAGATGCGCCATTGCATCCATCTCCTTTCTCATGAGAGACATGTAGCTTACCTTCCATCTCCGTCCGCAGGGCATCCGTGTAGGCCTTGGCCGCACGCACACCGGCGGAGGGGATATAATCATAGGAATGCTTCGATCTGCCGTGCTCCGCGCCGCAAAGCCCTCTGCCCAGCAGCAGATACAGCACCAGCAGGATCGCTCCGGCTGCGCTCATTCCCGCGCCGGCGCGCAGGCCCGGCAGCTCATAGGAAAAGACGATCTCATTGTCCCCCGCACCGCAGAGAACTGCCATGAATCCGTTGCTGACATTCTCCACATCCACGGGCGTTCCGTTCACACTGGCCTTCCAGCCGGTCTCATAGGGGACGCTGAAAAATACGAGCTTCGGCTCCTCCAACGTGATGTTCGCCGAAAAGCCCCGGCTGTCATAGCGAAAATCCGTGCAGCTCTCCGCGATATGCTGCTCGCATTCCCGGAGATACTGGTCGGCATTCATGGAAACGGAATTGTCCGCCAGATCGGAGATCACGCCGCTGTATTTCGCAGCCTGCTCCTCCGACAGCACCAGCGCCCGGATCAGCACGCGCTCTTTGGCGGTATCCGTCTTGCCCTCAAGGGCTTCGGGGGTGGTGTAATAATCGTATGTAAATCCCATGGGGATATAATACTGATTCTCGTACAGCTCGAAGCCGTTTTCATTGTGGCGGTACACAAAGCCCGGGAGCTTGACCTCGGGCGTATCCTCGCCGGTGATGCGGTTGAAATAATACTTCACCGAAAACAGCCCGCGCAGGGTGTAATGCTCCGGATCCGCTCTGGATGCCACATCGCGGGTGATGCCGATGCTGTCATAGAATTTCATGATCGACGGATTGACCACGCTCTGGAAGCAGCGCATGCTCGACAATCCCCAGAACATGGGATAATTGTCATAATCCTCGGACATGTCCACGCGGAAATAATCCGCATCGTCCCGCTCATAGGAGACAATGCTGTGCTCCGCGCCGTGAATGGCCTCTTCATAATAGCGCCCGCTGTCGGTGCTGATGGCCTTGCCGAAGTAGACCATCGTCATGGTGCAGCCGACACAGGCTGCGCAGGTCACCAGCATGCCGCGCCGCAGGTATTCCTTGCCTGCCCGGCGTCTGCACCAGAGCCAGAGGGCTGCCAGCCAGCAGGCCAGCGCGACTGCCAGCGTGATGTAGAAATACGAATAGATATTGGCAAAGCGGAAAAATACCAGCTTGCCGTCCTCATCGGTCGGCAGCAGGGAGATCAGGCCGAATACCACCGGCATGACCAGACAGGCGGTCAGACCGGGCTTCCAGTTGATCTCGCGGTTGTCCAGCGAATACGCTGTCATCATGGCCATGACCAGCAGGGGCATATAGTACCATCTGGCGTAATACGATCCGTTGAAGGTGTAGAACATGGAATTGAGCACCGGCACCGCAGCACAGATCATGCAGATCCATGTCAGGCGCGTTGCCCAGTGGCGCTTTTTTGCGCCCATGAATGCGATCACGCCTGCCATCGACCAGAGTGGGAAATAGCCGCCGATGGAAGCCCATTTGGCGTGGTTGGTGTCAAAGAGATTCGGCCTTGCCGGGGCATCCGGCGGCATGAAGAAGCTCTGCACAATGCGGATCAGGCGCGTCTTGTCGGAATAAAGCACCATATTCTGGCCGGTAAGGAAGTCATCCACCCGGTCATTGGCCAGAATGGCGATGGCCGCCGGCATCAGGACGGTGCAGGCGATCAGGATGCCTGCAATCGCTTCGATCGCAAGCGCAGCGAATTTCCGGATGTCCATGCGGAAATCTGCATTGCCGAGGCGCACGATCAGATACAGGATGCAGAATACCACCTGTCCGGTGAAGAAGAAGTAATTGATGCAGGCCATCAGCGCGGTGCAGACGGCAAACCAGCCGCGGCGGTTCCGGTTGACCAGATCCTCCATTGAGATCAGGAGAAGCGGGAAAAATGCCGTCACATCCTGGAAATGGTTGAAGAAGATATTGAAGAGCTGGAATCCGGAGAAGGCGTACAGCAGCCCGCCGATCACAGCCGCATAGCGATTCTCCACGAAGCGCCGGATATAGCAGTACGCCGTCAGCGAAGCCAGTCCGTGCTTGAGACACAGGAGCCACGGGATCAGGTAGAGCGTCCATTCCTGCGGAAGCAGCACCGTCAGCCAGAAAAACGGGCTGCCGGACAGATAGAATGCATACGATCCCAGGAAGCTGCTGCCCAGATCCGTTCCCCAGTCCCATCCGAGCAGACCGCCCTCCCGGACGACCTCACCGGCATGGTGATAGAACGGAAGCTGCTGGGATACGAAATCCCCGTAATAGATAAACAGCCCCTTGTCATAGACCATCAGCGGCACCAGCACGATCAGCAGCACCAGAAATGCTGACAGAAAGGCCATGCCGTATAATTCTCCGCTGCCCCGCCAGCGCAGGGCAGCCGCTTGTTTTTTCATAATTGCCTCCATCCTTGCGGGATCCGGTGTACGGATCGATGCAGTCATGTTTTTCTCTGCTGCTGCATACTATGGGAGAGAAGGGAGCTTATACAAGCAGATCCACATGCGATGCGAGGATCCCCTTCTCCGAAATGCTGATTACGGCATAGCACGGCGGCTTGCCGTCACGCGGAAGTGTCAGGCTGCCGGGATTGATGATGTACAGCCCGTCCTGATAGGTATTGTGGCGGTAATGGGTATGGCCGTAGAGCACAATGTCACATCCGAGCCTGCGGGCATCCTCGAGCATGTAATCAAAGCTCCCCCGCCGCAGATAGCTGTGGCCGTGCGCGGCAAGGATGCGGTGTCCGTAGGGCAGGTCAATGATGTCCTCCTGCTTGGTTTCCGGCACCACCACGCCGCTGTCGCAGTTGCCGCAGACATAATGCAGCTTCTCCGGCAGCTCTGGAAACATCCGCAGCATGGCATTCATTTCGCCTTCGCCGTCACCGAGATGGATGACCATATCGGCATCGTCCTGCGCGATCAGTACGCGCTTGACAGCCAGGAAATTGCCGTGGGTATCGGACAGGATCAGAATTTTCATTGCATCGCCTCCCGGTTATAACGCTTGATTTTTGACGTTCCTTTATATTATAGCACAAACCGCAGAAAAATACAATACGGTTTTGCAGAAAGAAAGGTGTTTTTTTATGAACAGACCGCAATCCTCCTCCCCGGAATCCCTCGAAGGTCTCCTCCAGGCTGTCTCCCGCAAGCTCGGTGTCCCGCCGGAGCAGCTTCGCGCCGATCTGAAGGCCGGGAAATTCGATTCGGCCATCCGCGGGATGAAGCCAGATGAAGCAGCGAAATTCCAGCAGGCTGTGAACAATCCCCAGATCGTGGAAAAGCTCATGAGCACCCCGCAGGCAAAGGCGCTCTACGAAAAGCTGACGGGCGGGAAGTGAGCACATGGATGATCTCAGTGGAAAGATCCAGTCCATTCTGTCCGATCCCGAAAGCATGCAACAGCTCCAGGAGCTCGCGCAGATGTTCTCCGCCGGTGAGGGAAACCAGGAGGCCGCCGCGCCGCCTCCTGCACCGGGAGGCATGCCGGATGCGGCCATGCTCATGAAGCTCGGACAGATGATGCAGAGCGCACCGCATGACAAAAATGCCGATCTGCTCCTTGCCCTGCGTCCCCATCTGGGCGAAGGGCGGCAGCAGCGGGTGGACAAAGCCGTCCGGCTGCTGCGGATGTGGGCGGTATTCCGGATGCTGCGGGAATCTGGGGCTTTGCAGGAATTCTTATAGCGGACAACTATCCCGGGAAAGGAGGAGGATGCCATGCCGCAGAATGACCGGAATTTCAACGCGATGCGGCAGGATGCCATCCGCCGTTCCCGCGAGATGCAGCGCCGTGCAAGGCCTGATCCTGCACCCCCGCCGCCGGAGCCGCATCCGGAGCCGCCGCCTGCACCCCCGCCGCCTCCTCCGCCGCCGCTGATCCCGGGACTGACAGGAGAGCTCGGACATCTGCTGCATGACTGGGACGGAGAGAAGATCGCGCTGGCAGCATTATTGTATCTGCTCTGGAAGGAGGGGGCAGATCCGGCATTGCTGCTGGCGCTCGGATATATCCTGCTGTGAAAGGAAGGAAGCTGTATCATGACGGAACTGCTGCAAGATTGCCTGTATCCTCTGCTCTGGGTCTTTGCGGGGCTGTGCGTGCTGCTGTTTTATCTGCGGTGCCGCAAGCGGATCCGGGCATTTCTGCTCGGAGGAACGACCGGGATCCTGTCTCTGATCGTGCTGCATCTGCACGGAATGATCCTGGGCTTCACCCCGACGCTCTGCCTCTCCAACCTCCTGATTGCCCTGTTCCTTGGCATTCCCGGAACGGCGCTCATCGGGATCGGAGAGATATTGCGGTAAATGCAAAAATCCCGGAGGCGCATCACACGCCTCCGGGATATGTTTTGCAAGAAAACGAAATCTTACTTGATCTCGACAGTAGCGCCAGCCTCTTCGAGCTTAGCCTTGAGCTCGTCAGCCTCAGCCTTGGAAACGCCTTCCTTCAGGGTCTTCGGAGCGCCCTCAACAACTTCCTTAGCCTCCTTCAGGCCCAGGCCGAGAACGTCCTTGACAGCCTTGATAACGCCCATCTTAGCGTCACCATAGGAAGCCAGAACTACGTCGAACTCAGTCTTCTCCTCAGCTGCAGCTACTGCGCCGCCTGCTGCCGGAGCTGCTGCTACAGCAGCAGTTACGCCGAATTCTTCCTGGATTGCCTCAACCAGCTCTGCCAGCTCCAGAACGGAGAGAGCCTTGATATCTTCAATGAACTTCATTGTCTTCTCAGATGCCATGATAGTATTCTCCTTTTCAATAGAATTAAAATAAAAATTTGGGTTATGCTGCCATTCTCATGCAGCATATCGGATCGGCAGCATCATGCCGCCATTGCCTGCTTACGCAGCCTCGCCGTTCTTGTCGACGATTGCCTGCAGCAGAGCAGCCAGCTTCTGGATCGGCCCCTGCAGGGAACCAACGAGCTGTGCGAGCAGTACATCCTTGGACGGGATCTTGGACAGAGCCATGACCTTTGCCTCATCGAAGTACTCACCCTCAACGCAGCCTGCCTTCAGCTTGAAGTCACCGGTAGCCTTCTCTGCATACTCACCCAGAATTCTGGCCGGAGCCGTCTGGTCGTCCTGAGAGATTGCAATAGCGGTGGTGCCGTTGAGAACCTCATCGTAGTTCTCCATACCGAGATTGTGCAGTGCGCGCTTGAGCAGGGTATTCTTCTCTACGAAATACTCTACGTTAGCCTCACGCAGATTGCGGCGCAGTACGGTATCGTCTGCTACGGTGATGCCCTTGTAGTCAACGATGACAAAAGATGCAGCATCCTTCAGCTTTGCTTCCAGCTCTGCAACTCTTGCAGCCTTGACCTCGAGTACATTTGCACTTGGCATTTACATTCACCTCCGTTTGAATATAGGATAATCGTATCCGGAAACGGGGTATCCATAATAATCATAAAATTATTATTAAACGCCCTGATTCGAGAGGAATCAGGGCGAATATCTTGCTTGTATCAGATATACCCGGCACTCCTCGGCAGGACTTACGGGCATTGCCCACCTGCTGTCTTTAGAATACGACTTTATTATTGTAGCACATCCCCGCCGGTTTGTCAAGTGTTTTTTTCATATTTTTTCTGATTTTCTTGACACGTCCCGCTCTTCTATGGTATACTGAGTAGGGTTCAGAATCCTTTTATATGTATCAATTCCCGAAAGGAACGGATGATGCCGCTATGATCAGGCAATTACTTACGAAATTCAAATACCGGAAGATCCTGCTGGCGCTGGCCGATGCGTTCATCATCGTCATTGCTGCGCTCATCACCAATTTCCTGCTGGTGCCGCTCTCGTTCTTTCTGTCGCGGGAGGATCTGATCGTCTCCATGATCGTCAATGTCATCTGCGGCCTGCTGAGCCTGACGGCATTCGGCGCCTATAACAAGCTCTGGCGCTACTTCCATACCAAGGATTACCTCTCCTGCATTTTCGGCGTGGTCACCGGGGTGCTGGTCTCAAGCCTGCTGACCAAGCTCCTGGCAGGGCATTTTCCCCTGGCCTATACCGTGCTGCACTGCTGTGTCGTGATCATCGGCATCTGTCTGTTCCGGTTCATCTTCCGGACGGCCTTCATTGACCTGGTATCGCTCGGGCGGCGTGAGGCTTCGATGCAGCCGACGCTCATCATCGGCGGCGGGCAGGCCTGCCGTGCGATGCTCCGGGAGATCCGCAATGCACAGAAATCCCCCTACCAGAACGGCAATGCCATGACGCAGATCGACCCGGTCTGCATTCTCGACGATGACCGCGCCAAGATCGGCAGGGAGATCGAGGGCGTCCAGATCGTCGGCACCACCGCGGAGCTTGCACGCTTTGTGGAGGAGAGCCATCCGGTGCAGATCATTTTCTGCATTCCCTCCTGTCCGGAGCAGGAGCGAAGCGCCATTCTTGCGCAATGTCTGAAAACCGGGCTTCCGGTCAAGGTCATTCCGCTGCTCGGCAACGTCCTGTTTGAGGAAGCACACACCACGCTGCTCGGGCAGGTGCGTGACATCCGGGTGGAGGATCTGCTCGGACGGGAGCCGGTCACCTTTGACATGGAGAATATCCGCCATTTCATCAGCGGCAAGGTCTGCATGGTCACGGGAGGCGGCGGCTCGATTGGCTCAGAGCTGGTGCGGCAGATCGCCCGGTATGCACCGGCGCAGATCATCATTGTCGATATTTATGAGAATAACGCCTATGAGATCCAGCAGGAGCTTCGGATGGAATACGGCGATTCGCTGAATCTGGTCACGCTGATCGCTTCGGTGCGCGATTACTACCGGATGAATCAGATCTTTTCCCGCTACAAGCCGCAGATCGTCTTCCATGCTGCTGCGCACAAGCATGTACCGCTGATGGAGGCCGCACCGATGGAGGCGATCAAGAACAACGTCCTTGGCACCTTCCATACCGCAACGCTCGCGCAGTTCCACAATGCCGAAAAATTCGTAATGATCTCCACCGACAAGGCCGTCAATCCGACGAATGTCATGGGTGCTTCCAAGCGCTGCTGCGAAATGATCGTGCAATACCTGGCACAGCAGCAGGAAGGACAGACGGAATTCGTCACGACGCGCTTCGGCAATGTGCTGGGCTCGAATGGTTCTGTCATTCCGCTGTTCCGCCGGCAGATCGAAAAGGGCGGACCGGTCACGGTCACACATCCGGATGTGACGCGCTACTTCATGACGATCCCGGAGGCGGTCAGTCTGGTGATGGAGGCAGCAGCCATTGCACACGGCGGAGAGATCTTTGTGCTTGACATGGGCAAGCCGGTGCGCATTGTGACGCTTGCCGAAAACCTGATCCGGATGTACGGCAAGGTGCCGAATCAGGATATTGAGATCCGCTTTACCGGGCTGCGGCCGGGTGAAAAGATCCGGGAAGAGCTGCTCATGAATGAGGAGGGGCTGCAGAAGACCTCCAACAAGCTCATTTTCATCGGGCAGCAGATCGACATTGATCCGGATCGGTTCATTCATGATCTGCGGCGCCTCAAGGATGCGGCGATCGAAAATGACGAACAGCTTGCCGTGGAAATGCTCCACGAGATCGTCCCGGCCTTCGTTACCCCCGAAGAATTCAACGCCAAAAACACCCCTGCATCATGATAATGCAGGGGTGCGTTTTTTATGACAGCTTTTTGTCCCGCAGATCAATGGTGGAGGGGGAATTGCGGCGGTTCTGGAGATTTTGCTCCTTGCGCAGCCTGCCCTCCCGGATCAGCTCATATACCCGTTCCCGGTCTCCTGCGGCAAGCGCCTTGCGGTAGTCTCCCAGATGCTCCATGAGCGTATCGAGCTCCGTCAGCAGTCCCTCGCGGTTCTCCATGAACAGATCTGTCCACATGTCCTCGTTCATCGTGGCAATGCGGGTCATATCATGGAAGCTGCCCCCGGAAAAGCCGCTCTCCAGCTCGATCACCGGGCTTTCCACATAGCTCGACGATACCACATGCGCAAGCTGGCTGGTGTACGCGATCATGCGGTCGTGCAGCTCCGGAGTCGTGATGACAAAGCGCCGGAATCCGATCTGATGCGCCACATTCTTGACCTGTGCAATGACATATTCCGGCGTTTCCGGCAGCGGCGTCATGATGAAATTCGCACCCTGATACAGGTCTTCATCCGACACACTGTAGCCTGCCCGCTCCTTGCCCGCCATCGGATGGGTGGACAGATAATGCACCCCGTACTGCGCACACAGCTTTGTCAGCTCCTCCGGCAGATCGGTCTTGACGCCGCTGACGTCGATCACAATTGTGCCCGGTGTCATCGTTGCCGCATGGCTGCGCACCCATTCACGGATATGCGCCGGATACAGGCACACCATCACCATATCAAAGCCGCTGCAGTCATCCCCGGCAATGCCGTCGATCACATGCTCCTCCAGCGCCTTCTCTGCCACGGCTGCCGTCCGGTTCCATCCGTAAACGCCGTGCTCCGTATACATATGCAGTGCCTTGCAGATCGAGCCGCCGATCAGACCCAGTCCTGCTACCAGAATTTTCATGTTCCTGACTTCCTTTCCGGATTTTATTTCTTGAAAGCGATAAATTTTGAACCCTGAATTCTGCGGATACCTTATGGTATCCGCAGAGTGTTTCATGACTTACGACTGATCCGCAGCATCGCCGGTATTGGCAATGCGGACAATGCGCCACACGCCGTTCTTCTTCTCCAGAACGACCTGCATTTCCTTCTCATTCTGCGCGGTGTAATTGCTGGAATGCTCCTGCCACTGCGCCGAATCGCTTACATACAGCACATCGACCGTGTAGACATCCCCGCTGCGCTGGATCTTCTGGATCTGCGGCGCATAGGCAAAGATGGCCGGGGACTGCGGTACATTATAGCTGTGGATGTCCTCGTCATAATAGAAGAATTCACCGGCGATCCGGAGTGTGACCGGAACCGGGCTGTATTCTGCGCCGAACATGCGTCTTGCACGCAGCAGCACATCCTGCAGCGGGATCGAAATGACATCGAAATTCGCCGGATAGACAGACAGATCATCATACATCAGAATGTCCATCATGGCCGCACTCAGGAAGTAGCTGTCATCAATATCCCCGACTGCTTCAAAGGCCGGCATATCGGTCACAGCCACCGGATACAGCACATCCGTGATCTCATCGCGCACCGAGCCGCCGCCTGCAAAGCCGCCGATCCATCCGAGCAGGCTGCTCACACAGGTCACAAGCCCGACAACGGCCAGCACGGCGCATACCACGCCAACCACGAAATACGAATTGCGGTGCAGGAAATGCTGTCCCTCATGCTCCTCCGGCTCCGGCAGCGGTTCTGCCTTCATCTCGGCCAGTTCATCGGCATCCTCATCCAGCGCCGCACGCAGCTTGGCGCGGAATCCCTTGTATGCCTTCGTCGGCTTCGGGCGCTTGCGCTTCGGTGCCGGCGGGATCGGCTGCGGGGGCGGATTGAATGCCTCATATTCGCTGTCATCAAAGCCCGGATCCTCGTCCTCTGCCGGCGGCATCTCCGGCATCGGCGGGTTCGGCAGCTCTTCCTCGGGCAGCGGCGGATTCGGCAGCGGATCCTCTTCCGGATTCACCAGCGCCAGATAGGCTTCATCTGCCGCCTTGTCCCCGGAAAAATCATCATAATCCTTCGGCTCGTCCGCAATGGCATGGGCATTTTCCAGCATCCGGGGATCTCCCGGCGTGGTCGTTGCCGTCCATGCGGGCTGTGGCTCTTCATAATCCGGCTGCGGTTCCTCATAAGCGGGAGATTCTTCCGCAGAATCCGACTCCTCCGCAGGGGCTTCATAGGTCTCTTCTACCGGCTCTTCGTCGAATTCATACGGTGCGTCGTCGATCTCGTCGTCAGACGCATCGTCCTCCTCCTCGTCATCCTCGAGCGCATCCTCTTCGTCGTCGATGGGCTCAAAGAACTTGTCACGGAGCGAACGCAGCATTCCAAAGAAGGTCTGCTTCACCGGCACATCCGGCAGTGCTGCCAGATGCCGCAGCTTCGGGGCGCTTTCCTCCGGTTCATCCAGCGCTTCGTCCTCTTCGTACAACGCTTCGTCATCCTCCGGCGCTTCGTAGGCGTCCTCCCCCGCTGCTTCCGGCTCGGAGAAAAGATCCTCGATCTCCTCTACAAGGGTCGGTTCCCCTTCGGTGGGTTCCTCTGGGATGGGTTCTTCCGCAACAGGCTCCTCAACGACAGGCTCCTCTGCAATGGGTTCCTCTGCAATCGGCTCTTCCGCAATCGCTTCCTCTGCAACAGGCTCCTCTGCAATCGGTTCCTCTGCAATGGGCTCCTCTGCAATCGGTTCCTCCGCAATCGGCTCTTCCGCAATCGGTTCCTCTGCAATCGGTTCCTCAACGACAGGCTCCTCTGCAATCGGTTTCTCCGCAATCGGCTCCTCTGCAATCGATTCCTCTGCAATCGGCTCTTCCGCAATCGGCTCCTCTGCAATCGGTTCCTCTGCGATCGGCTCCTCTTCATCGAAATCGTAAGGCGTATCGTCGTCCGGGTAGTCCTCCGGTTCCTCCTCATCCTCTTCGATCTCTTCAAAGATCCGTGCAGTAATGAATTCCTTGGCGCGTCCGAACAGACCGCGCAGGCCGGCAAGCAGATCAGGGGCAGGCTCCTCCGGAAGCTCCTCATCCAGGAGATCCTCCTCATCCTCTGCTTCCTCCGCAGCCCCGGCAGCTTCCTCCTGCGGGAATACCGCATCGAGCTCCGGCATCAGCGAAACGGCCTTTTCCGGATCCTCCGGCATGGAGAGGATCTCCTCGGGCTCTGCTTCGGCATTCTCCTCTGCTTCTGCCTTTGCCGCTTCCTCCTCGGCACGGCGGCGGAGCTGCTCGCGGATCATTTCTGCCTTGGAACGCACCTTTTCCTTGTGCGCTTCGCTGCGGATCTGATCCTCCGGATCCGGTTCAGCCGGCTTGTCGGTCAGTACCGCGATCATGGCCGATGCGGTATCCTCGCCGCTGACGGCACGTTCAAGCGCCACCTGCGCCGGCTCCTCCCGCAGCGCGGGAGAAGGCACAATATCCGGCGGCAGCTCGTCGGGTACCTCAATATGCGGAATGACCTTCTTCGGCGGCACCGGCGGCTGCGGAATGCTCCGCGACTGCGTGCGGCGCTTGTACTTCTTGCGGCGGCCGCGATCCGGATTCGGCTTCAGGCCGTGATTCTGGGTAGGCTTCCGCTCGGCATCCGGCTTCGGAAGCGTCTCCGCATCCAGGCGGTCACGCATCCGGACAGCGGTATCGGCAGACGGCTCCTCCGTGAAATGGCTGACCGTCGGCGGGATCACCACCGGATCATGCACCGGCAGATCCGGTATCGGCTCACGCACAGCCGCAGGCGGTTCCTCCTTCTTCTCCGTATCGCGCTCGACATCGCGGAGGATGGCTTCGACACGCATCCGCGCCCCCTCGCTGGCGGTAGAACGGGTCGCCTGTCCGGGGAGCTTTTTCTGCTCTTTCTCCAGATCCTGCATCAGCGAGCTGAGCAGATCATCAAGTTCTTTCGTCATGCGTTATTACTCCGATCATAGGATTTTCTTCATCCGGGCTATCAGCCGCGTGTCTGTCCGTTACCGGTGATCCGGTACTGTGTCGTCGTCAGCGCCGGCAGTCCCATCGGGCCGCGGGCATGGAGCTTCTGGGTGGAAATGCCGATCTCTGCGCCGAAGCCAAATTCCTCGCCGTCAGTGAACCGGGTCGAGGCATTGACATAGAGTGCCGCGGAATCCAGGTGATTCAGGAAATATTCCGCATTTTCCATGCTCTCTGTCACGATCGCCTCGCTGTGATGGGTGGAATACTGCCGGATATGCGCACAGGCCTCCTCGACAGAATCCACGATATGAACCGCGATCTCATAATCGCCGTATTCCTTGTAATAATCCTCCTCCGTGACCGGGATCACGCAGTCACCGAGAATGCGCTGCACCGTCTCATCGCCGTGAATGACGACGCTGTGCTTGTCAAATGCGGCCTTGACCGCCGGGAGGAAGGCTTCTGCGATCTCCCTGTGAACCAGCAGCGTTTCAATGGCATTGCAGACGGAGGGACGCTGGGTCTTGGCATTGTCCGCGATGGAAACCGCCATGTCCAGCTTTGCGGAAGCATCCACAAATACATGGCAGTTGCCGGCGCCCGTTTCAATGACCGGAACGGTTGCCTGCCGGATGACTGCCTGAATGAGTCCCGCACCGCCGCGGGGGATCAGCACATCGAGATAGCCGTTGAGCCGCATCATATCGGCCGCGGTCTCACGGTCGGTCTTTTCCACGAGCTGCACGGCATCCTCCGGCAGACCGCAGGAGGCGATCGCACCGCGCATCACTGCAACGAGTGCCATATTGGAATGAATGGCTTCCTTGCCGCCGCGCAGGATCACGGCATTGCCGGCCTTGAGGCAAAGCACCGCGGCATCCACCGTGACATTCGGGCGGCTCTCAAAAATAATGCCTGCCACACCGATCGGCACGCGCACCTGACGGATGCGAAGGCCGTTCGGACGGATCCAGCCGCCGATCTCCTCCCCGACCGGATCGGGAAGCGCCATGACCTTCAGCACGGCATTGGCAATGGCTGCCACGCGCTTTTCATCCAGGCGCAGTCTGTCCTGCATGGATTCGGACATGCCGTTTGCCTTCGCCTGGGTCAGATCCTCGGCATTGGCACGGATGATCTTGTCCGCATTCGCAGTCAGCGCCTCGGAAATGGCCTGGAGCGCGGCATTCTTTTCGGCAGTACCGGTGCCTGCCAGTACATGGCTCGCCTGCTTTGCGCGGCTGCCAAGCTCTTCCATATAATTCATGATGTCATCCCCCTTACTGCTTCTTTGCCGGGAAATAGGTGCCCAGCGGCTCACCGTCAAAGAGCCGGTAGAGATCCTCGGGATTTCTGCCGTTCATAATAATCATATCCACGCCCGATGCGGTCGCAATGCGGGCGGCGTTGATCTTCGTTGCCATACCGCCGGAGCCGAGACTGCTGCCGGCGCCGCCTGCGATCTGCTCGATATAGCCGTCGATCTCCTCGACCACCGGAATGATCTTCGCATCCGGATGCTGCTTCGGGTCGCTGTCGTACAGGCCGTCAATATCCGAGAGAATGATGAGCGCTTCGGCGCCTGCAATATCCGCCACGACTGCCGACAGGGAATCATTCTCACCGATCTCCAGCTCCAGCTCGTCAATGGCAACGGTATCATTCTCATTCACGATCGGAATGCAGTTGACGCGGGTCAGCGCATCAATCGCATTGCGGACATTCCGCACGCGATCCGGCGTCGAGATAATGCTCTTCGTCAGGAGGATCTGTGCGACGGTCACGCCGTATTTTCCAAACATTTCGTCATAAATATGCATCAGCTCGCACTGGCCGACAGCCGCCGCTGCCTGCTTGCCGGGGGTGTCCTTCGGACGCTCCGGGAGATTGAGCTTGCCCACGCCGAGTCCCACGGCACCGGAGGACACGAGGATCATCTCATGTCCGGCATTCTGCAGGTCGGCAAGAATGCGGGTCAGATTGGTCATGCGCCGGATGTTGAGCTTTCCGGTCTTGTGCGCCAGCGTGGAGGTGCCCAGCTTGACGACAATGCGTTTTTTGCTTCTGAGGTCTATCATAAACAGTAATCTCCTGAATAATTATTCATCCGTTCACCTGATTGGTCGGGTGGCCTTCCAGCCAGCTTCGCAGATTTCCGGCAACGATCTGTACCAGACGGTCGCGGGTCTCAAGCGCCGACCAGGCGATATGCGGGGTAATGATGCAGTTTTTCGCAGCTTTCAGCGGCGTATCGGGACGCATCGGCTCTTTGTCGAGCACATCCACACCGGCGCCTGCCAGACGGCCGGCATTCAGCGCTTCTGCCAGTGCCGCTTCATCAACGATGCCCCCGCGGGCGGTATTGATGAGGTATGCTTCCGGCTTCATCTTTGCCAGATTCTCCCGGTTGATCAGATGCGCCGTCTGTTCCGTCAGCGGACAGTGAACGCTCAGCACATCCGCCTGCCGGAAGGCTTCGTCCATCGTGACAAGCGCATACGGACAATTCTCCGGCTTGCTGCGCGTCGAAACGATCACGCGCATCCCGAAGGCATCCGCGACCTTCGCCACACCGCGTCCGATGCTGCCGTAGCCGATGACGGCAAAGGTCTTGCCGCAAAGCTCATGCACCGGATAGGGAAAATAGGAAAAGGTCTCGCTGCGCTCCCATTCCCCGTCTGCGACCGCCTTCTCATAGCGCGGCAGATTTCCGGCCAGGGACAGCAGCAGCGCAAAGGTATGCTGCACAACGGCATCCGTGGAATACGTCCCCGCATTGCAGACGGTGATCCCGCGTGCGGTTGCGGCAGGAATATCAATATTGTTGTAGCCCGTGGCGAACAGACCGATGTATTTCAGATTCGGGCAGGCATCCATCACCTGCGCGGTAATGGGCGTCTTGTTCACGAGGACAACATCCGCATCCCCGATCTTTTCCGCCGCCTCCTCCGGGCGTGTCATGCCGCAGCAGACCACCTCACCGAATTCCTCGAATACCGAAAAGCCCATATTCACCGCGGACATGGTGCTCCAGTCCGGAATGACGATCTTCATTCCTCCGGCTCCTCTTCGGCATCCTCTGCAGCTTCCTCGCCCTCGGCATTCTCGGCTTCTTCGGCTTCCTCAGCGGCTCTTTCCTCCGCCTCTGCCTTGTGGGCGCTGATCTGTCCGAGTACAAAGGCCACGATCAGTGCAATCGCCTCACCGATGCCGACAGCGTAAAAGAACTGCTGGCTGTCCGACAGATACGGCAGCAGCGTACACGGCAGCGCGAGTGCCAGGATCAGATGATGCGGCCGGCGGTAGCGGATGAACTGCATGCCGAATACCAGCAGCGCCAGCAATGCAAGCACGATGTGCATTTCAAAACGAATGGGAAAAAATGAATTATCCATGATTCAAGGGTCTCCTTCATGTGATTCTCTGCGGATATACGCATTCAATATATATTATAGCACATCACAGGGCAGATTGCAAGAAAAATTTTCTTTCCGCGCATCACTTTGCCGAAAAAATTGACAGATCCCATACAATGCGCTATAATGGAAGATAACAAGACAACGGAGGTGTTCCCCTTGAAACTGCACATACAGGACAACAGGCTGACCGGCATCGAAACGCCCGATGCATCCGGGATCCTGGTCGTTCCGGAGGGCGTGAGGGCCATTGCAGACGGTGCCTTTTCCGGACAATCCGCGCTGCGGGAGGTCATTCTCCCGGAAAGCGTCGTCTTCATTGAATCGAATGCATTTGAAAGCTGTGCGAATCTCGAACGCATTCAGATGCCGTCCCGGCTGCGGCAGATGGGACTTGCGGTCTTCAAAAACTGCCGGTCGCTCCGGGAGATCACCTTTCCGGAGGGGATTACCGCTCTGCCCGCCGATACCTTCGCGGGGTGCAGCGCCCTGACCTGCATCCGTCTGCCGGAAACGCTATTTCAGATTGGCGTTTCGGCATTTTTCGCCTGCACCGCCCTGAAGCACATTTCCCTGCCGGCCGATCTGGTCATGATAGGGGACAAGGCATTCTCCGTGTGCACCTCCCTGGAATCCCTGGAAACGCCCCCTGGTCTTGATTCCATCGGGGATGCTGCCTTCCGCGGCTGCTCCTCGCTCAAAAAGGCCGTTCTGACGTCGGAATATCTGCGGGTCGGCAGAGCTGCCTTTGAGGACTGCACCGCTCTCATGACCGTGGTGCTGCCGTCGGATCCCTCCGGATTCAGCGGACAGGCATTTCCGGGGACGCCGTGGCTCGCGCTTCACGCAAAGCCGTTTCTGATCGCAGACGGCATTCTGCTTGGCTACCGCGGGACGGAGGAGATCATCCGGGTGCCGGAGGGTGTGCAGGAGATCGCCGAAAGAGTTTTTGACAACGATCCCCTGCTTCGTGAGGTGATCCTGCCGGATTCCCTGAAACGCATCGGATACAGTGCATTCAGCAATTGTGACCGGCTCGTCCGGGTGCAGATCCCGGAGGGCGTGACAGAAATCGGTTCTTCCGCATTTGCCTACTGCCGGTCGCTGCAGGAGCTGCATCTGCCGGCCGGATGCAAACATGTTCCGTTCTCCCTGTGCCTGTGTGATACGTCGCTGACTGCGGTGACGCTCCCGGAGCACACCGCTTCCATCGGCGAAAATGCATTCAACGGCTGTCATGCCCTCGCTTCGGTGCAGCTCCCGGAATCGGTCGGGGCGATCGGGAAGCATGCATTTGATTCCTGCCGCAGCCTGAAAGAGATCACGCTTCCGCAGGGATTGCAGAATCTGGGGGAAATGTGCTTTCAGGACTGCGTTTCTCTGCGGCACCTGACGATCCCGCCGGAGATCACGGACATTCCGTATGGGATGTGCCTGGGCTGCACCTCGCTGGCCTCGGTGCAGCTTCCGGACAAGCTGCACAGCATTGATGTACAGGCATTCTTCAATTGCGTCTCTCTTCGGCAGGCAGAGATCTGGAATGCAGAGAGCATCAGCATTGATGATGATGCCTTTTTCCCCGGCTGTATCCTGCGTTTTCACCTGGAGGATCAGGTCATTTCCATTCCCGTTGCAAACGCGCTGTACCGCGATGCGCTCTTTGACCTTCTGTGCTATTTCAGGCATCCCGATGCGGATTACTTTGCGGAGGTCCCGCTTCGCCTGCGCATTTCCGCGGCGATCTACCGGCCGGACTGGGAACCGGCAAGAGCACTGCTTCTGCAAAGAATGCCGATGGCAATCGAAACGCTCCTGATGACAGAGGACATTGCCGCACTGACGGCCATTCTGCCGCTCATTCCGGCAGAGCAGATCGACGAATGCATTACCATGGCGATCCGGCACACGCACCAAGGCGGCAATCCGGAGATCCAGATGCTTCTGACGCGGCGCAAGCACGAGATCACAGACGGCACCCCCGACGGGAAGCTGCGGCTGTGATGCACATGACAGGAGGAAACCCATGCATATTCAGCTTGCCGGAACAGAGGATTCCGGAATTGTAAAGGAGATCACCTGCACAACGATCCGGGAGATCTATCCGCAATATTACCCCGGCGGGGCGGTGGCATTCTTTCTGGAGCATCACAGTGACGAGGCGATCCGGAGCGATATTGCCGCAGGCTGTGTATTTCTGCTCTTTGACGCAGAACAGAATGCCGTCGGAACGGTGACGATCCGGGAGAATGAGATCTGCCGGCTGTTCGTCCTGCCGCAGTACCAGGGGAACGGATTCGGCACCATGCTGCTGGATTTTGCAGAAGCGGAAATTGCCGGGCATGCCCGGGAGATCTGCCTGGACGCCTCCCTTTCCGCAAAGGCCATGTATCTGAAACGCGGGTACCGGGAGACAGCCTACCACACGCTCCGGACAAAGGACAATGCATTCCTGTGCTACGACAGCATGGCAAAGCAGCTTCCCCATAACCCGGCATAACAGAGATCCCCGGAGCATTTCAAATCATCCGCTCCGGGGATCTCTCTGCATTATTTCGGAACCTTCGCCGCCGCCAGCTCCCGCAAAACGGCATCAAGCTGCGCTGCCTCCTCCGCCGTCGGCGTTCCGCTGCCGTAACGGATCCGGTAATAGGCGGCATTCACAGCAGCCGTCGCGGTCTTGTCGGGAATGCCGCCGGATTTTTCCAGCTGCTTCCTTGGCGTATCCTGCGCGGTCAGCTCCGCACCAAGCGCCTGCACCCGGTTCAGCCACAGCGCATAGCCTTCCCGGAAGCGCATTGCACCGGCGGGCATGCGTTTGTATTTCCGGTAGCGTCTGCGCCAGGTGGGCGGTTTCCGGAATCGCACTGTGCTGCGGCCGGCATCCAGCAGCTCCACTGCATCGGTATATTCCGCATGCACCTCCGGCGGGATCTCCGGTTCCCGGAGCCTTGTCAGGCGGCGGAAGGCATACAGCAGATCCCGCAGCCAGCCCCGGAACAGCTCCCACAGCTCCCGGCGGCAGCGGATCAGGAAGAATACCGCCGCTGCGATCACGGCCAGATTGATGAGCAGTGCAATGACCGCCATGCCCTGCGCCAGTGCATCCGTGCGCTGCGCCGGCAGCTCGTCCTCAGGCATCGTGAACCATTCCGGATCCACCAGCAGCGCAGAGAGCATCCGGACGATCTGCCGCAGCCAGCCGCCGATCCATTGCAGCACCGTCCGGATCCCGGCAATGATCTGTCCGCCGAGCAGCAGCACAACCGCACCCGGCACCAGAAATCCGCCGGTCAGAAGCATATTGTAGCGGTAGAATCCCCGCGGCAGTCCCGTTCTCCCGCCGGATGCACCGTGCAGCATGAGCAGATTGCGCAGCACGGCAAAGATCGCTGCCTCTGCCGCCAGCATGATCCAGCAGATGCCGTCAAAGCGCCTGCCGCCCTGCAAAAAGCACATGAGCATGCCGAGAAACCACGCGGTGCAGACCACAATGAAGGAGAATACCGACAGCAGGCTTTCTGCCGGACGGATCGGCCGCAGCAGCTCCCAGCTTACCAGGTACACCGCCCAGAAGATCACGCCTGCACCCGCGGCGCCCGACTGCGGATACCACATTCTGACCACAAAGAAGCCGCCGATGCCGACTGCGACAGCGGCAATGCGTCCCAGTACAGCCGCCGCCAGCAAGGATTTTCGCCCGAGCGGCGCGTCAAAATGCCGGTGCAGCGCTGCAAGGAGCGTCAGCAGCAGGCTGATCCCCAGGAATGCGAAGGCTTCTCCTGCCGGCCGCATCTGCCAGGCACACAGCCAGTACCATGCCGGATAGCTGCCCAGCATGAGACAGAGTGCGGCGGGGAGCTTCAATTTCTCCATGGCTTCACCTCATTCCTGTTCATAGGCTTCCGTGATCCGCAGTCCGTCCGGATCCTCCGGGGAGGTCAGGATGATCTGCGCATCGGGATGCTTTGCCTTGATCCGGCGTACATCCTCGGAAAGGAAGGGCGTGACGATCACAAGTCTTGCCCCCGGCGGAAGCTGCACGGCATCACGAAGGGTCTGCTCCGGATGAATGTCCAGCGCTGCGAGCATCCGCAAAAGCTGGTGATACCGCCCCGGTGAACAGCCCTCCGGATACTGCACCGCTTCGCCCTCGACCATGCAGTTGCTGCACACCGAGAAGGGCTCCCCGGCATCTGTCAGCTCCCGGAACAGCGCAGCCGTCACGCGGATGGTATGCTCGGACGTTTCCTCCGGGACACGCATCTTGCCGTATTCGCCCTGCTGTGCGGTAAATACCACGCATATCCGGCGTTCCTGCACCGGCTCCTCCGTGCGCACCATGAGCATTCCCGTGCGGGCAGAGGCCTTCCAGTCCATGCGGCGCACCGGTTCACGGCCGGTATAGGGCATGCGGTCGCGCACCGTCACAGGATCGGTGATGCATCCCCAGGGAACGATCTGTTCTCCCAGATGCACCGAACGCGCCGCCTGCCGCAGTCCGTCGCCTTCCCAGCAGCGCGGCAGCACGGTCAGCACACCGCCAAGCTCCTGCGCTGCCCGGGATGCGCGGGTGGTTCCCAGCAGATCCGAGGACAGCAGCAGCACACGTTCGACCCGGTATTCGCCGCGGCGTGTGGCAGTCACATGCCAGCGTCTTGTAATGCGCGAGCGTCCGCGCAGGAAGAACAGGCTTGAAACGAACCGCGTCCGGTCGGTGATCGTCGAATGCGTATCGGCAAATTCCAGAAACCGGGATACGGAATATTCCGACCGGATATACGGCAGGGGAAGCAGGCCGGTGTTCTCGATCTCCTCGATCAGCTCCAGGCTTTCCCCTTCTGTGATCTCATCCGTGCCGAACCGGCAGCGGTAGGTCACCTTTGCCAGCGCCCTTCGCCCGAAGCAGGCGGCCTGCAGCGCATACATCCCGGCAAACAGCACGATCAGCAGCAGAAATGTCAGCACTGCTCCGTCGGGACCTCCGTCTCCTCGATCATGCGCAGCACGGCTTCACGCCGGAAATCGAGCTTTTGCAGCCGGTCGCCGCCCTTCATCACGATCCGGTGTGCGATCACATCGGCAGAAACATCCATAATGTCCTCCGGAATGACATAGCTGCGCCCGTGCATGCCCGCCCATGCCCTGGCGACATTTTGCAGCGCGATCAGGCCGCGGGTGGACAGCCCGACCTGCACCGTGCGGTCGGTGCGGGTCTTTTCCGTGACAGCCAGGAGATATTCCTGCATCGCATCGGAGACATGGATCTCCGCGACGGCCTTCTGTGCGGCAAGCAGCTCCTGCGCGGTCACGACGGCCTGTGTCACGGCAGCCGCCTTGCCGCGGAGGACATCGCGCTCTGCTTCATGCGCCGGGTAGCCCAGATGCAGGCAAAGCAGGAACCGGTCAAGCTGTGCCTCCGGCAGCGGGTAGGTACCGGCATTCTCAATGGGATTCTGGGTGGCGATCACAAAGAAGGGGGACGGCAGCGGCATTGTCTCGCCGTCCACGGTGACCTGCTGCTCCTCCATGCATTCCAGGAGGGCAGACTGGGTGCGGGGTGTGGTGCGGTTGATCTCATCGGCAAGGAGAATGCCGGTGAAGACCGCGCCGGGGCGGAAGACGAAATCCTGTGTCTTCTGGTTGAACCAGTGGATGCCGGTAATGTCCGAGGGGAGCAGGTCGGGGGTGAACTGGATGCGGGCGGTTTCGCAGCCGATCGAAGCGGCCAGCGAACGGGCAAGGGTCGTCTTGCCGGTGCCGGGAATATCGTCGAGCAGGACATGTCCGCCGCACAGCAGCGCTGCAATGACGCGGTCGATCACATCCTCCTTGCCGAGGATGGCGGTGGAAATGCTTGCGCGGAGCTTATCTGCAAAATTCTGGATCATGGTGGTTCCTCCGTTCATGGGTTGTTATGGATAGTATACCACAAAAGCCCCTCTGAAAGCAAGTGCTTTCAGAGGGGCTTTCACTGTATTCACTGTTTTCCGAGAATATTGTCCCGCAGCCGCCGTTTGAGGCCTTTCAGAATGACCTCCCTTGCCGCGCCTGCCTGTGCGGGGGTGACGGCCGGAACGCCTTCGAGCGGATAGGGAATGCCGAGGGATTCATATTTGCGCACGCCCATCGTGTGGTACGGCAGCACATCCAGCGCTTTCAGCGTTTTGATGCCGCCGAGGAAATAGCCCAGCGCATCCTGCTCCGCTTCGCTGTCCGTCCAGCCCGGCACGATCACATGCCGGATCCATACCGGAATTCCTTTGTCCGACAAATACTGCGCGAAGGCAAGCACCGGCGCATTGGAATGGCCGGTCAGCTCCCGGTGCTTTTCGTCGTCGATATGCTTGATGTCCAGCATGACCAGATCCGTCACCTGCGTGAGCGCATCGAATTCCGCCAGGCGGCTCTCCGAAAAGACAATGCCGGAGGTGTCCAGGCAGGTGTGGACCCCGCGCTGCTTCGCCGCCGAAAACAGCTCCGTCAGAAATCCCATCTGCATCAGCGGTTCCCCGCCGGTGCAGGTGATGCCGCCGTTCTGATAGAATTCCTTGTTGCGCTCATACAGCTCCAGCAGCTCCGCCGCCGTCATGGGCGTTCCCGCAGGCGCCTGCTGCGTGCGGATCTGCCAGCTGTCGGGATTGTGGCAGTACAGACACCGCATGGGACATCCCTGGAAAAAGATCACAAAGCGCACGCCCGGGCCGTCTACCGTGCCGAAGGATTCCGTGGAATGGATGTAGCCGATCATGATGCTCCCCTCCTGCAAATGCGACTTTGCCCCCTCTTCGCAGAGGGGGCAGGTTGTCTCAGAAATGATCGTGGAATGTTCTGGAGATGACGTCATCCTGCTGCTCCTTGGTCAGCTTGATGAAGTTCACCGCATAGCCGGAAACACGAACCGTAAGCTGCGGATAATTCTCCGGATGCTGCTGTGCATCGAGCAGCGTTTCGCGGGTGAAGACATTCACATTCAGATGATGTCCGCCCTTCTGTACATAGCCGTCAAGCAGCTCTACCAGATTATCGACCTGCTGGTCATTCGCCTCAATATTTGCCATGGTGATACCCTCCTTGTTTTCATCAAAAATCTTCGTCATCCTCCGGATCCCCGCCCTCATTGGGAACGGCGCACGGCCCCGGACGGCCGCCGCATTCGGTGGAATTGACGGTCTGCACCTTCGCGCCGTCAAGTCCCTCTGCGGTATCCAGATTGATATGCTGGCTCCCCGCTTCGCACAGGCCGTCGAGCAGCCCTACCAGTGCATCAATTTCCTCGTCGGAAACGGGAGCATTCTTCTTGTCGTCAGTCATTGTGATCCTCGCTCACGGCCTCCTGTGTCAGGCGGTCAATGTCCAGATCACCGGCAAAGATCTTCGTATTCTTGCCCAGCGCATCCGGAATGATGGAGAAGGTGTTCGAGATGCCGTCCTGTGCATGGCGGAACGGGAGCTTTGCCACGGAGGACAGGGAAGCTACGGCGCCGTGGGTGTCTCTGCCGTGCATCGGATTGGCGCCCGGTGCGAGCGGCACGCCCTGCTTTCTGCCGTCAGGGGTGTTGCCGGTCTTCTTGCCGTAGACCACATTGGAGGTGATCGTCAGGATCGACATGGTCGGCACGCTGTCACGGTAGGTGTGATGCTTGCGGATCTTGTCCATGAAGGTGCGCACGATGCTGACTGCGATCTCATCGACACGGTCATCATCATTGCCGTACTTCGGGAAATCACCCTCGACCTCATAATCCACAACGACATTCTTCGTCACGCCGATGACATTGCCGGCCTTGTCCTTGATCTCCACATCCTTGCGGATGGGCTTGACCTTGGCATACTTGATGGCGGACAGGGAATCGGCCACAACGGACAGGCCTGCGATACCGGTCGCGAAATAGCGCTTGACATCGCGGTCATGCAGTGCCATCTGCAGGCGCTCATAGCTGTACTTGTCATGCATGTAATGGATGACATTCAGCGTATTGACATACAATCCTGCAAGCCATTCCATCATGTCGTCGTACTTCTCCATGACATCGTCATAATCGAGCACATCGCCCTCGACCGGACGGTACTTCGGGCCGACCTGAACGCCGAGGCGCTCATCGACACCGCCGTTGATGGCGTAGAGCAGGCACTTGGCGAGGTTGGCTCTCGCGCCGAAGAACTGCATTTCCTTGCCGACGCGCATCGAGGATACGCAGCAGGCAATGGTGTAGTCGTCGCCGTGGGTCACGCGCATCAGGTCGTCGTTCTCATACTGGATGGAGCTGGACTTGATGGACATTTTCGCGCAGAAGCGCTTGAATGCCTTCGGCAGTCTGGTAGACCACAGAATGGTCATATTCGGCTCCGGTGCCGTACCCAGGTTGTTCAGGGTATTCAGGTAGCGGAAGGAATTCTTCGTTACCATGTGCTGGCCGTCCACGGATACACCGCCGATGGATTCCGTGACCCATGTCGGGTCGCCGGAGAACAGGGAATTGTATTCCGGGGTTCTGGCGAATTTCACCAGACGCAGCTTCATGATGAAATGGTCGATCAGCTCCTGTGCCTCGCGCTCGGTCAGGATGCCACGCTCCAGGTCACGCTGAATGAAGATGTCCAGGAAGGTCGAGGTGCGGCCGAGCGACATCGCAGCGCCGTTCTGCTCCTTGACGGCTGCCAGGTAGCCGAAATACAGCCATTGTACAGCTTCTCTTGCATTCTTTGCGGGACGGGAGATGTCATAGCCGTAGATCTCACCGAGCTTCTTGAGGTCGTGCAGGGCATTGATCTGCTCCGACAGCTCCTCACGCAGGCGGATGTTCTTGGAGGTCATGCGGACAAAATGCGTTTCCTTCTGGTGCTCCTTGTCCTCGATCAGCATATCCACGCCATACAATGCAACACGGCGGTAATCACCGACGATTCTGCCGCGGCCGTAGGCATCCGGCAGACCGGTCAGGATCGCTGCATGACGGGCGAGCTTCATCTCGGGGGTATAGGCATCGAATACACCCTGGTTATGTGTCTTTCTGTACTTGGTGAAGATCTCCACGACCTCCGGATCCACCTCATAGCCGTATTCCTTGCAGGCCTGCTGCGCCATGCGGATGCCGCCGAACGGCTGCAGGGAACGCTTGAAGGGCTTGTCGGTCTGCAAGCCGACGATCTTTTCAAGATCCTTGTTCAGATAACCGGGGCCGTGAGAGGTGATGGTGGAGATGATCTTGGTATCCATATCCAGCACGCCGCCGGCCTCACGCTCCTGGCGGGAAAGCTCCATGACCTGGTCCCAGAGCTGCTTTGTGGCTTCGGTCGGGCCCTCCAGAAAGCTTTCATCGCCGTCATAGGGGGTGATGTTCCGGTGGATGAAGTCGCGTACATTCACCGATGTATTGCTCCATCTGCCGGGCTCAAAGCCCTCCCATTCCGGTGCGAATGTCTTAAACATAACGATCCTTCCTTTCCATAAATCCATAAAACCATCATGCGTACCGCACCCATGAGAGCCGGTCTCGCATTTCCATAGTCTTATCATACTACTTTTTGAAAAGTTTGTCAAGATTTTGTCAATCTAATTCTCCGACATGATCCGAATTCGTTCCTTTTGGACAGAATTCCCGCCTGTGCCGGTATATTTTTAGGCATTTTCGGCATATTTGCCATGCCGGACATCCGCCTGCACGCCCCCGGCGCCTGTGCAAATGCGTTTCACGGGTTTACGCACGGCAGGTCGGGAAAGTGCGGATTCATTTTCTATTATACTCCATTCAGGCAGAAAATACAAGTCTTTGCGTGAGACAATTTTATGAATGGATTATGAACCGTCATATCTGTCCCGTCCGGCGCATAGACTCCAGCAGAATCCTACAGAAACGGAGTGGAGCATCATGCACAGTCAGCCGGAGGAACGGGCGGTCGCGCTCGGGAATTATATCGCGGAGCATCGGGCTACCGTCCGTGCCGCCGCCGCACAGTTCGGGATCTCCAAAAGCACCGTTCACAAGGACGTCAGCGAACGGCTGCCGCACATCCGGCCGCAGCTTGCTGCCGAGGTACAGGCGGTGCTTGCCCGCAACAAGGAGGAGCGCCATATCCGCGGCGGAATGGCCACGCGGAGAAAATATGCCGCCATCGCCAGAATGCGGCCGACGCATTCCGACAAATAATGCACGCGGAATGTGATATACTGGATGTGTACGCGATTCCAAAACCATCCGAAAGGAGACCTGTTCTTGCAGAATCTCAGACACTATGACATCGACCGTTTCTCCAGCCATGTGCTGCTCGCGCTTGAATGCGCTATGCAGACCGCCGGAGAGATGGGACACACCTATATCGGAACGGAGCATTATCTCACCGGACTGCTTCAGCAGGGCGAAGGCACGGCAGCCGCCCTGCTGCGTTCCTGCGGCCTGACAGCAGAAAGCCTGCTGCATCAGATCGCGGTGACGGTCGGCCGCGGGCATCACACCGATCCGGGCTACGGCTGCATGACCCCTGCGCTGCACCGCATCTTCCGGGATGCCCAGCGGCTTGCGGACAGCAGCGGCGCACGGATCGCCGGCACCCGGCATATGCTGACGGCCATGCTTGAGGACGAAAACTGCGCTGCCTGCGAGCTGCTGGTCAGCCTGCATGCAGATACGACCTTTTTACTTTGCGGCTGCCGGAAGGGCTCCCCTGCCCCGCACAGATCCCCGGTGCCGCCGCGGGAATCCGATCTGCCGCAGCTCTTCCGCTACGGGCAGCTTTTGCTCCCGGATGATGCGGACGATCCCCTGATCGGGCGTGAAGAGGAGATCTTCCGGGTCATGCAGATCCTTTCGCGCCGTTCCAAGAACAATCCCTGTCTGATCGGTGAGCCCGGTGTCGGCAAGACCGCCATCGTACAGGGCGTGGCAGCACGCTTTGCACGCGGGGAGGTCCCGGCGCAGCTTGCAGGGAAATTCATATTTTCCCTGGACATCGGGGCGCTGCTGGCCGGTGCCAAATACCGGGGCGATTTTGAGGAAAGGCTGCGTGCCTGCACGGAGGAGGTCATCCGGGACGGGCGGATCATTCTCTTTATTGATGAGCTGCACCTGATCGCGGGGGCAGGTGCAGCAGAGGGCGCGATTGATGCGGCCAATCTGCTCAAGCCCGCCCTTGCCCGCGGAGAGCTGCGGCTGATCGGTGCCACGACCCCCGCCGAATACAGTCGCACAATTGAAAAGGACGGCGCACTTGCCAGGCGGTTCCAGTCCGTGACAGTGCCGGAGCCGACAGATGCCCAGACGCTTGCCATACTCGGCGGCCTGCGGGAGCGGTTTGAAGCCTACCATCATGTGAAGCTCACACACGGCGTGATCGAGCAATGCGTTTCTGTTTCCGGCAGGTATATCGGGGACAAGAGCTATCCGGACAAGGCGCTTGACCTGCTGGATGAAGCTTGTGCGCGGGCTTCGCTGCGTTCGGAGGAAACGATCCCGGAGGTCGCGGCAGAGGATGTGGCTGCGGTGGCCTCCGTCCGGACAGGCATTCCCCTCGGGCAGCTCACAGCGCAGGCACAGGAGCGCATTCTGACGCTGCGGGATGCGCTGCAAAGCCGCATCATCGGGCATGATGCGATCATTGCGCAGCTTTGTGATGCGGTCTGCCGCGGATCCAGCGGCCTGCGGGATGAAGCGCGTCCGGTCGGATCCTTCCTCTTGCAGGGGCCGACCGGCGTCGGGAAGACCGCGCTTGTCCGTGCGCTTGCCGAGGAGCTGTACGGCACGCCCCATGCGCTGCTGACGCTGGACATGTCGGAATTCGGTGAGGCACATGCCGGTGCCAGACTGATCGGGGCGCCGCCCGGATATGTGGGCTATGAGGAGGAAACGGCATTCTGTAAGCATCTGCGCGCGCATCCGTGCAGCATCGTGCTGTTTGACGAGATCGAGAAGGCGCATCCGGAGGTGCTGCATCTGTTATTGCAGATGCTCGAAGACGGCGTGGTGACGGATGGAGGCGGCCGGAAGATCTCGCTGCGGCACACGCTGGTATTCCTGACGTCGAATATCGGGATGCATGCTGCGGCAGGACGCGCAGGATTTTTGGGCGGTGCGGACGCAAAAGATGCACATGCACAGGAAGCGCTGCGCAATACACTCCCGCCGGAGCTGCTCAACCGGATGGATGAAATTCTGCTGTTCCATCCCCTGACGCCGGCAGATCTGGCTGCGATCGCCCGCCGGCAGCTTGATGCGCTGGCTGTCAGGGCGCAGGCGATGGGGCTGCATCTGACCTATGATGCAGCCGCGGTGCAGGCTGCATCTGCCTGCCCGGAAACGGCCCGCTACGGTGCCAGACCCATCCGCCGCTGGGTCACGCAGGAAGCAGAAAACCCGATTTCCCGGATGTGGCTGCGCGGCGAGATCCGGGCGGGAGATACCCTACTGCTGACGGCAGAGAACGGCATTCCGGCAGTGCGGGTGACTGTGACGGCATAGCTGGCGGCATTATAATAGTGTAAGGACGGGGCGTGGAAAAGTGTGTCCGACGCTTTTTAAGCGGTGTGGATGGCGCTACACGCCCCTCCCTACGTGCGGGGAGGGGGTAGGGGGAGGGGCAGATACGACCATTTCACTCCGGTTTTGACCAAATATCCCCCATTCCAAAAAAATTTCAAAAACCTCTTTACTTTCTCACTATGATGTGGTAAAATAGTAGTACAAGACTACGACCACATGCCGGCAGGCTCTGCCGGGGGAAGGAAGAAATCATGAAACGAGGAAAGTCCAAGCCGTCCGCACTGGAGGAGCTGTACGAGGCCATTCTCTGCCTGGAGACCAAGGAGGAATGCAGCGCCTTTTTCGATGATCTGTGTACCGTTCTGGAGCTCCAGACGCTTTCGCAGCGTTTGCAGGTGGCCAAGATGCTGCGGGATCATCACGTCTATGCCGATATTGTGGCTGCGACCAGCGCCAGCACCGCCACCATCAGCCGCGTCAACCGCTCCCTCGGCGGCGGGTATGACATCGTATTCGAGCGCCTCGCAGAGCGCGGACAGTATACGCCTGCCGATGCTGCCAACAGCGGCGAGGAGTCCGGAGAGGCATAAAATTCCGCTCCAAGGCGGTTTTTCCGGGCATTTTGCGGCTATTTATCTAAAATTCGCGGTCATTTCGAGGGAAAATATGTAGAAACGCCGATTTTCACGATACTCCTTGACAAACCGCGCAAAATCGTATATAATACAAGTATATTAAACTTTATTGGAGGATGTTAACCATGAAGAAGGCAGAACTGATTCAGGCTGTTGCTGAAAAGACTGGCAAGACCAAGAAGGAAGCCGGCGCATTTGTTGACGCTGTTTTCGAGAGCATTGAAGAAGCACTCGTTGCAGGTGATAAGGTCACTCTGACCGGTTTCGGCGTATTCGAGGTTCGCGAGCGCGCTGCTAAGAAGTGCAAGAACCCGCGCACCAAGGAGATGCAGGACGTTCCGGCTTGCAAGGCTCCCGCTTTCAAGGCAGGCAAGAACCTGAAGGAAGCAGTCAACAAGTAATCACTGCACTTTTAACCAGAAACGGCAGTATCCGCATGATACTGCCGCTTTTTTGCTTTCATGGGAATCCGGCTGTCCGCACGCCGCCTGAGTTGTCCGCTCTGCGGCGACATAGTGTCCAAAAACCGCACGTTATTTTTGTAAATATCGTGTATTACAATTGACAACGAAATGTGGTATAATTATAGTAGGGATATGATTGCCCTGCGGCGGCAGTCATCATGAACCGGAAGCCGGATGCTTCCGCAGCTCTCAAAGGAGGTTTATCATGGAACTCAAAACGGACGATCTGGTCGTCTATCGCAGTGCAGGCGTGTGTCAGGTCATTGCCATTGAGGAGCAGTGTATGGACGGTGAACACGATGTGATGTATTACAAGCTGCGTCCGCTGGCAGATACCAATTCGGTCTACTATATTCCTTGTGACAAAGCCGGCGACATGCTCCGCACGCTGCTCACCGAGAAAGAGGTGCTCGGCCTGATCGACGGCATGCCCCATTCCGGGGAGGAGGACGATTTCTGGAAGGATAACCGCCGTGAGCGCAAGGAAATGTACAGCCAGATCCTCAAGGGAAATGACCACCAGGCACTTGTGAACATGATCTCCCAGCTCTATTTTCGCAAGCAGGAATCCGAGGCCACCGGCAAGCGGTTCTCGGCAATGGACGAAAATGCCATGAAATCCGCTGAAAATCTGATGCTCCAGGAATTCGGCGTTGTCCTCGGCAAGTCCCCCGAGGAGGTGCGCAGCTTTATTGCGCAGCGCGTGGAAGGGGTTCAGGCCTGAGCCTTACATAAGCGTAAAAGAAACCCCTTGGAGGGGTTTCTTTTTTGCTCGTCAAAGAAAATTGTGCGGGGCATCAGCACCCGGTCACGCCGCGCCGCAAAGCGCTGCGGGATCCAGATACTTCCCGCCCTGCTTCACCTCGAAATGCACATGCACGGCAAGCGCACTCTCACAATCTGCCGTCGATCCGGCAGCACCGATGACATCCGTCTGTGCGACGGTATCGCCCTCCGTGACCTCCAGATCTGCTGCAAGGCCGCAATAGCGCGATTCCATGCCGTTTTCATGCACAATTGTCACGCACACGCCCCACAAGGCATCCTCCTCGACCTTCTGCACGGTGCCTGCGGCGGCCGGATACACCGGATCCCCCGCCGTACAGCCGATGTCAATGCCGTTGTGCGTCTGCCAGACACCCGTGGTCGGGGACTTCACCAGATCTCCGTGCGAATACGGCTGGATGATCTCGCCCCTGACCGGAAGCTGCATGGCACTTACCGTCTGTGTGGTCGTCTCCTCCGGCGCAAAGATCACCGCGGCTGCCTGCGTCTGCGGGGCTGCCGTTGCAGGCGCGGCGGTCGTCGTTGTCACCGGACGGGCTGTTGTCTGCACCGGGGCAGTCGTCGCCGGCCGTGTCAAAGCTGTCTCCGGAACGGCGGCCGGCAGCGTAGACAGCTCCGTCACAGTCGTATGCAGCTGCCGTCTGACCTGACCGGCGGTATGACGGTAGGCAAACCAGCAGGCCGCTGCGATCATGCCGGTGCAGACCAGCATGACTGCGGTCAGACGGATCACGGCATTTCTTCGGGTTCGGATATTGTATGCTTTCATCGTGTCAACACCTCCGTTTGTAGGATGGGACAAAATCTGCCGGATTATTCCGGAACGGAGATGGAAAATTCTGTATTTGCATTGCTTTTTCTCCGGATTTCCTGTATAATAGAAAAAGACTATTTCGGGAAAGGATCTGTAATATGCAAAAACTCCTTCGTTTTCTGAAGCCCTACCGTCTGGAGCTGACGCTCGGGCCTTTTTTCAAGCTCATGGAGGCGGTCTTTGAGCTGATCGTGCCGGTCGTCATGGCACGCATCATCGACAACGGCATCGGCCGCGGGGATGCCGGCTACATCGGCAGAATGTGCGCCCTGATCGTCGTGCTCGGCATCTGCGGGCTGGGTTTCGCCCTGACCTGTCAGTATTTCGCCGCACGATGCGCCTTCCGGTACGGGCGTGACCTTCGGAATGCCGTATTTCACCACATCGGCACGCTCTCCTGCACGGAGATTGATTCCCTCGGCACCTCCACGCTCATCAACCGCATCACCAATGATGTGACTGCTTCCCAGCAGGGTGTCAACATGTTCATTCGCCTGGCATCGCGGGCGCCCTTCCTGGTGCTCGGCGCCATTGTCATGACGCTGCTGCTCGACTGGCAGCTTTCACTGATCTTCCTTGCCATTGCGCCCGTGCTGGGCTTCATTCTCTGGTTCGTGACAAGCCGGACGGTGCCGATGTACGGCCGCAATCAGAAAAAGCTCGACGCCATTGCCAGACGCACCGGCGAGAATCTCGACGGCATGCGTGTCATCCGGGCATTCTCCCGGCAGAAGCAGGAGGCGCAGCATTTCGCAGAAGAATGCGACGATCTCGAACGCTCCATGCTCTCGGCCGGACGCATTGCATCGCTGCTCAATCCCATGACCTTCCTGGTCATGAATCTCGGTGTCGTTGCCGTCCTCTGGTGCGGCGGCATCCATGTCGATACCGGGCGGCTTTCACAGGGCGATCTGACGGCATTCGCCAATTATATGAACCAGATCCTCCTTGCGGGCGTACAGCTTGCCAATCTCATCCAGATCCTCAACAAAGCCCAGGCTTCCTCCCTTCGCGTGGCACAGGTTTTGGAAACGCCCTCGTCCATGCAGGACGGCAGCGAAATGCCGGATGTCACTGCACAGGAGGCCATTGCATTTGAGCATGTGTCCTTCGCATATGCAGGCTCCGGTGATGCGGCGCTCCGGGATATCAGCTTCACGCTCCAGCGCGGGCAGACATTGGGCATCATCGGCGGCACCGGCTCCGGCAAATCGACCCTTGCAGGGCTGATCGGCCGCAGCTATGACGCGACGGAGGGCACAGTGCGTGTCTTCGGGCGCGATGTGAAATGCTACCGGGAAAAGGCGCTGCATCGTGTGATCGGCACAGTGCCGCAGAAGGCAGTGCTGTTCACCGGCACCATTGCGGAGAATCTGCGCTGGGCGGATCCGGCGGTGACGCAGTCCGACATGCAGAAGGCCATGCGCATTGCACAGGCAGGATTCGTGATTGATCTGCAGTACGGCCTTGACACGCATCTGGTACAGGGCGGCCGCAATCTCTCCGGCGGCCAGAAGCAGCGGCTCACCATTGCGCGGGCGCTCGCAGGGAAGCCTGCCATTCTCATTCTCGATGACAGCATGAGTGCGCTCGACTATGCGACGGATGCAGCGCTGCGCGAAGCGCTTGCAGAGGAATGCGCAGGGATGACGAAGGTCATCATTTCGCAGCGGGCGACCTCCCTGAAATCCGCCGATCTCATCCTCGTCCTGGAGGATGGGGCATGCGTCGGGCAGGGCAGGCATGACGATCTGCTGGAGACCTGCGAGGTCTACCGCGAGATCTACGAATCTCAAATGCAATAAGGAGGGAATGCTATGAAACAGACAATTCTGCGGATCCTGTCCTATTCCAGACCCTACCGCGGGTATTTTCTCCTGACGCTGCTGTTCACATTGACCGGCACCTCGCTGTCTCTGATCGTTCCGGTGCTGATCGGACGGGCAGTGGATTTTGCGGTCGGCACCGGGCAGGTGGATTTCGGCGGGCTGCGCGGTACCGTGCTGCTCCTTGCCGCTTGCGTGGCAGTATCGGCCGTGCTGCAATGGCTGGGCGGCCTGTGCATCAACCGGCTGGCCTTCGGGACGGTGCGGGATCTCCGGGCACAGCTCACCGAAAAGCTCGGCAGAATGCCGATCTCCTACATTGACGGCAATGCCCGCGGCGACATCATTGCCCGGGTCATTTCGGACATTGAAATTCTCTCGGACGGCCTGCTGCAGGGCTTTGCGCAGCTTTTCACCGGTGTGGTCACGATTCTGGGAACGCTGATCTTCATGCTCACGATCAATGTCAAGATCACGGTGCTGGTCGTCATCATGACCCCGATCTCCCTGGTCGCGGCGGCAAAGATCACGGCGCTGTCCCACGGGGCATTCGTGAAGCAGTCGGAATTCCGCGGCAAGACCGGTGCGCTGACCGAAGAGCTGGTCGGCTCACAGAAGGTCGTCAAGGCCTTTGCCTATGAGGAACGCGCCGAGGCGGATTTTGTGCAGCTCAGCGAGCAGCTTGCAGAATCCGGCCGGAAGGCCACCTTCTTTGCATCGGTCGCCAATCCCCTCACCCGCTTTGTCAACGGGCTGATCTATGCGGCGGTCGGAACGGTCGGCGCACTCGGCACCATTGGTGTGCTGCCGTGGATCGGAGCCATGAGTGTCGGCAGGCTTGCGTCCTTCCTGGCGTATGCCAACCAGTACACCAAGCCTTTCAATGAGATTTCCGGCGTGGTGGCCGAGCTTCAGAATGCGGTTTCCTGTGCGCAGCGTGTCTTTGCGGTGCTCGATGCACCTGCAGAGCCGGATGATGCGGACTGTCTGGATGCGGGACATGCACGCGGCGAGATCACGCTTTCGGATGTTCGTTTCTCCTATGTTCCGGAGAAGCCCCTGATCGAAGGATTCTCCATGCATGCCGCCCCGGGGCAGCGCATAGCGATCGTCGGCCCGACCGGCTGCGGCAAATCGACCATCATCAATCTCCTGCTGCGCTTCTACGAGATCCAGGGCGGACAGATCCTGCTCGACGGCACCTCCACCAAGGATCTGACACGGGACAGCCTGCGCAGCCAGTTCGGCATGGTGCTGCAGGAAACATGGATCTTCACCGGCACTGTCGCGGAGAATATCGCCTACGGCAAGCCCGATGCGACGCGGGAGGAAATAGAAAGGGCTGCCCGCGCCGCCCATGCACACAGCTTCATCAAGCGTCTGCCGGACGGCTATGACACGGTCATTTCGGATGCATCCGGCCTGTCCCAGGGACAAAAGCAGCTTTTGTGCATTGCGCGGATCATGCTGACAGATCCGCCGATGCTGATTCTCGACGAAGCGACCAGCTCCATTGACCTGCGCACGGAGCACCGCATCCAGCGGGCTTTCCACAAGCTGATGCAGGGCAAGACGAGCTTCATCATTGCCCACCGGCTTTCCACCATCCGCAGCGCGGATCATATTCTGGTGATGCGGGACGGGCACATTCTCGAACAGGGCACCCACGAATCCCTCATGGCGCTCGGCGGCTTCTATGCACAGCTCTATCAGGCACAGTTTCAGGGATGACAAAAGCGGCAGTATCTTCGCGATACTGCCGCTGAGTTTGTCAAAAAAGTCTGTTTTGGGGAGGGCGTACTGTGGATCCGCCCCTCCCCCTGCCCCCTCCCCGCACGCGGGGAGGGGGTTCTTTCGGTGTGGGGGCTTCGCCCCCACACCCCCCGAAAAAGTGTCAAAGACACTTTTTCGACAGCCTGAGCGGCAGTATCTTCGCGATACTGCCGCTGAGCTTGTCAAAAAAGTCTGTTTTGGGGAGGGCGTACTGTGGATCCGCCCCCCCCCCTGCCCCCTCCCCACACGCGGGGAGGGGG